>NZ_NEIO01000020.1:0-109881 GCF_002113575.1 Pseudomonas sp. B8(2017)
GCCCGAGATGGCATCGCGGAACTCACCGTCGATGAACGCCTGGGTACGCAGTTGCAGTTCGGCGGCGAGGGCCGCGTATTGTTGCTTGCTCAGCAAATCGGCCATTTTCAGGCACCTCCGGTGATCTGTGCGATGTTGCGCTTGAGTTCGGTGACCACGCGCTGCAGTTCCTGCTTCTCGGCGGCATCCAGGTCATACAGCGGCTTGCGTACGCCACCGGTGCTCAGGCCGTTGAGGGCGCAGCCGTACTTGATCGACTGGACGAACTTGCCGCCTTCGAGGAAGTCCATCAGCGGCATCATGGCGCCCATGATCTTGCGGCCTTTGTCGAAGTCCTTCTCGATTACACAGGCCTCGTACAGGGCCACGTGCTCGCGCGGGATGAAGTTGGAGCCGGCGCAGACCCAGCTCTTGGCACCCCAGGCAAAGAACTCCAGGGCCTGGTCGTCCCAGCCGCACGACAGCTGGATGTTCGGGCGCTGGATGGCCAGGCGGTGCAGCTGGCCCATGTCACCGGAGCTTTCCTTGATGGCGACGATGTTCTTCACGTCGGCCACGGCGTCGAAGAACTCTTCACCCATGCTCACGCTCATGCGGCCCGGGTAGTTGTAGAGCATGATCGGCAGGCCGGCGGCGGCGTCGACGGCTTTGACGTGCAGGGCGATTTCCTGCTGGGTCGGCAGTGCGTACGGCGGGGTGCCCACCAGCAGTGCGTCGGCCTTGATTTCCTTGGCGTGCTGGGCGAAAGCCACGGCGTCTTCGGTGCGGATGCCACCGGTGCCGACGATCAGTGGCAGGCGGCCGGCCAGCACGTCCTTGGCCTGGGCGGCCAGGTCGATGCGCTCCTGAGTGGTGTGGGCGTAGTACTCGCCGGTGGAGCCACCAATGATGACGCCGTGGATTTTCGACTCGACCAGGTATTCGAGGACCTCGGCGAACGCCGCCTTGTCGATCGAGCCGTCCGCAGCCAGCGGAGTGATTGCCGGGGTGTAGATGCCTTCGAATTTCACGGTAGGTTCTCCAGTGCGTTGCTCAGTGTTGTAAAGGCCGCAGCGGATCGACGCTGCGGCGGGTCGTCATGAATTCAGCTCAGCGAAGCCGCTTGTTGCAGGTTGAGCGAGCGGGTTTCCGGGGCCAGGGCAACGGAGAAGGCCAGGCCGACGAAGGTCACCGCGGCGGCGGCATACATGGTGGCGCCGATGCCATAGCTATCGAGGCCGATGGGCACCAGCCAGGTGCCGACCGCGGCACCGACCCGCGACATTGAGGTGCCCACGCCAACGGCACCGGCACGGATTTCGGTAGGGAACAGTTCGTTGGGGTACACCAGCTGCAACACCTGGGCGCCACCGATGAACAAGGCGTAGGCGCCGAACAGGGCGAGGATCAGCATCTCGTTGCCGTTGCTGAAAGCGCCCAGGCCCAGTAACGCCAGCCCCGACCAGAAGAAGCTGTGCAGCAGCGTGGTGCGGCGGCCGATGGTGTTCAGCAGGCGGGTGCCGATGATGCAACCGACCACGAACAGGCAGGTGATGGCGACCGAGCCGATGGCGGCCCAGTCCCCTTTCAGGTTCAGTGCACCCAACACTTTCGGAGCGAAGGCGTAGACGGCGAACACCGGGATCACCGAGCAGGTCCAGAACATGGTGACGAACAGCATGCGCTTGCCGTAGCCGGAGTGCAGCAGGCTGAGGAACGACAGCTTGCGGGTCTTGGGCTCTTCCGGCAGGTTCTTCAGCGAGAAATCTCTGCCGTAGACGCGCTTGATCACCTGCTCGGCTTCGGCCGAACGGCCTTTGCTGATCAGCCAGCGCGGCGATTCGGGGGTGCCTATACGGATAGCGAACAACAGCGCGCCGATCACCGAGGCACTGGCCAGCACCAGGCGCCAGGCATCATCGCCACCGTGGCGCAGGATCGCTTCACCGACCATGTAGGCACAGGCGGCACCGGCGAACCAGAGCACGGTCAGGGTGGCCAGGCGTGGGCCACGGTTCTTCTTGGGCAGGAACTCCACCAGCAGCGAGGTGGCCACCGGGTATTCGATGCCCACCGCGATGCCGATGGCGAAGCGCAGCAGGAACAGGACCATCGCCGATTCCACCCAGAACTGCGCGATCGAGGCCAGGATGAACAGGGTCGGGCCGACGAAGAACACGCGCTTGCGGCCGAAGCGGTCGGTCAACCAGCCGCCGAAGAAGCCACCGAAGAAAATGCCGATCAGCGCCGAAGCGGCGATCATGCCCTGCCAGAAACTGGTCAGGTTGAGGCCTGCCGACATCTGCACCATGGCAACGCCGATGATGCTCAATACATAGCCATCGACGAACGAGCCGCCACCGGAACGCAGGGTCAGCAACTGGTGAAAGTTGTTGATCGGTACATCTTCAATCGAAACATTTGGACTTGTCATTGTTGTTCCTGCCACTTCTGTTACATGCACATATTCAAGACGAGCGTGCCCGCGAAACTGAAAACAGCGTTCAGCCCCGGGTGACCGGCCTGTTGGCCGATCATCAATTTCGGGCAAAGGGTGCCCGTGCCGGCGAAATCGCCACCGGCATCAAGTGTTCAAAGTTGCAACGCCGTCAGCGGTCAGCTTTCTTTGCCAGCGCGGAACTGCCCCCACATCAGGTTGGCGTTCAAGCCCAGGGAAACCAGGGGCTGCGGCGGGTTTGCACAAGGCCCGGGAGCATTGAGCAAGAACTCGATCAGTTCGTTCTTGTCGCCGGCCAGCCAGTCGGCCAGCAACTTGCCGGTGACAGTGCCACGGGTAACACCCAGGCCGTTGCAGCACAGTGCGCCGACAACATTGGGCGCCAACTTGCCAAAGAACCCCATGTGGTTGCGCGACAGTGCCAGTGCACCGCCCCAGGTGTATTCGAAGTTCACCCCGGGCAACATCGGGAAACGTCGGGCGAACGATTCGCGGTGGCGCTGGACGAAGCGGTCCAGGTATTTGCGGTTGCTGCGCCCGTCGGGGTTGTAGCTGAAGCTGTTGCGGATCAGCAGGCGGTTGTCGACGGTGCGGCGCATGGTGGTGCCAAACGGGTCGGCCGGGATCACGCCCCAGTACGGTTTGCCGCCCAGCCGCGCCTGCTCTTCCTCGGTCAGCGGGCGGGTGATGCTGCCGTAGGTGAACACCGGCAGCATGCGGCCCTTGAGGAAGCCGAAGCTCATGCCGAAGGCGTTGGTGGTGAGCACCAGCTTGTCGGCGGTGATCGAACCGTTGGCATGACGCAGCACTACCTTGTCGCCGTAGTCGACCTCGGTGATGGGCGTGCGTTCATACAGCGAAACGTTGGACGGCAGGCTGTCGGCCAGGCCTTTGACCAGCGCCGACGGCTGCAGCAAGGCGGTGCCGGGGGTGAACAGGCCCTTGCGGTAGAAATGCGTGCCGATGTGCTCGGGCAGGTCGCGGCCTTCGATCACTTCATAGGGCTGGCCGAGCTTGTCCAGGCCGCGGCGGTAGGCATCCAGCACGGCGATGCCGCGGTCTTCGACGGCCGCCTGGTATTTGCCGCAGTGGCGGAACTGGCACTCGATGTCGTAGCGCTCGATCAGCTCCTTGAGGTAGGACTGGCCACCCAGGTTGAGCTTGAGGATGGTCTTGGCGATGTCGATGTCGCCGATGTAGTCCTCGGCGCCGATGTCGTGCGGCAGGTCGATGGCAAAGCCAGCGTTGCGCCCGGAGGTGCCAAAGCCGACCTCCTGGGCCTCGATCAGCACGATCTCGTCGTCCGGGAAGTTCGTTGCCAGCTGCCGTGCCGCAGCCAGGCCGGTGAAACCGGCGCCGACCACCACCCAGCGCGCCTGGCTGTGGCCACTGTGGGCCGGCCTTGGCGTGCGGGGCTTGCTCAGGTGATACCAGCCACAGGTGGCATCATCGGCAGGTAACGAACTAATTCTTGTCATGTCACTAACCTGGTTCTTGTTGTCGACGGGTGGTCAGCGCCTGCGGCCTGACCTTGGTAACTCATATCTGAATCGGTACATCCAGCCCTTGCGGCGCGGCGTACTCGGCCATGCGCCGGCGCGACAGCTCGAAGTGCTCGCGCACCAGCTGGCCGGCAGCTTGCGGGTCGCGGCGCTCGATGGCCTGGATCATCTGCTCGTGCTGCTCGCAGGCGATCTCGAGGTCGTGCTGCATGTCATCGGTGGTCGGGTGGCGGTAGAAAATCTTGCCCAGCCGGGTGTGGTCGATCAGCAGGCGACGCAGGCTTGGCAGCAGGTAGTCGTTGTGCGCCATCTTGCCGATTTCCAGGTGGAAGGCGTCGTTGTAGAGCACACGGTTTTCCACGTCGCGCTCTTCGATGGCCTGGCGGAACATGGCCTGGATACCTTTGAGCACTTCGATCTCGGCGGCGCTGGCATAGGTGGCGGCCAGCTGGGTGGTGGCGACGTAGATCAGCGGGGCGGCGACGAAGAAGCTGTGCAGCGACTCGTGGTTCATGGCAGCGACACGTGGCGCGCGGTTGGCTTCCAGTTCGATGTAGCCTTCGGCGGCGATCTGGCGCAGCAGCTCACGCACTGGCGGGCGCGACAGGCCGAACTCGTCGCACAGGGCCAGTTCATCCACCACCGCGCCCGGGGCCAGTTCCATGCTGAGGATCCGGCGGCGCAGCGCTTCGGCAAGGACGGCCTTGCGGTCCTGCGGCACTTCTGCACTGAGTGGTTGGACGGTGGCTTTCATGGCGGCCTTCTTTGTTGTCATAGAGCTGTGTCTACTATTTGTATAACGACTATAGGGCACTGTTAGACAATATGTCTACAGCATTTTCGATGAACGGTGAAATCTGTCTGGGCCTTTGTTTTCAGGGGGTCCAGCGGGTTCAGGGGTGAGATTAAACACCCCTTGGGGCTGCATTGCCAAACCGGGCAGGAAATTATCCAGATCAGACAAATGGGCAAAATTTGCCGGCCCTTTCGCGGGCTCGCCCGCTCCCACAGGTAGGGCACAGCCTTCAAGACCTGCGCTGTACCTGTGGGAGCGGGCGAGCCCGCGAAAGGGCCGGCACAAACAAAAAAGCCACCTGCAGGCAGGTGGCTCTCTTCCATTCACACAAATCCCTTCACGCGGTTGCCAAGGCCTCCCGCCGCGCATGCCGCTTGCTGGTAATCACCCCCAGCACCAGGATCACCAGGGCCAGCGCCAGGGTCAGCGATACCTCCATGCGGTGCTTGGGCATGACGAACATGGTGCCGAGGGCAAAGATGATGAAACCGATCACTGCATAGGTCAGCCATGGGTACAGCCACATGCGGAAGGCAATCTCGACATTCTGCCGCTGCAGGATGGCGCGCATGCGCAGTTGCGAGAAGGCAATCGCCAGGTACACCAGCAACGCGATCGACCCGGAACTGGCCAGCAGGAAGGCAAACACTTCGGCCGGGGCGAAGTAGTTGACGATGGTCGCCAGCATGCCGATCAGCGTGCTGCCAATCACCGCCGCACGTGGTACGCCCACCTTCGAGGTGCGCTGGATGAAGCCTGGCGCATCACCACGCTTGCTCAGCGAGTAGAGCATCCGCGACGAAATGTAGATCGACGAGTTCAGGCAACTGGCCACCGCCACCAGTACCACGATGTCCACCAGCTGCTTGGCGTAAGGAATGTTCATGATTTCCAGCGCTCGCTGGTACGAACCTTGTACCGGCAGCAGCGGGTCGTTCCACGCCACCACAGAGATGATCACGAAGATCGACAGCAGGTAGAACACGCTGATGCGCCAGATCACCGAACGGGTGGCCTTGGCGATGTTGCGCGCCGGGTCTTTCGATTCGGAGGCGGCGATGGTGACCGCTTCGGTGCCCAGGTAGCTGAACATGGTGGTCAGCAAGGCGCCGATGATTGCGGTCCAGCCATTGGGCATGAAGCCGCCCTGCTGCTCCAGCAGAAGTGGCAGGCCACTGACTTCACGCCCCGGCAATACGCCGGCCAGGGCTGCGGCGCCGAGGGCGATGAAGGCGACGATGGCGATGACCTTGAGCATGGCGAACCAGAACTCGAACTCGCCGTACTTGGCCACGCTGAACAGGTTGGTGGCGGTCAGCAGCACGGTCATGCTCAGGGCGAAGAACCAGGCATCGATGTGCGGGAACCAGTTGTTGAGCACCACGCCGGCGGCAATGGCTTCGATGGGAATCACCAGCACCCAGAACCACCAGTACAGCCAGCCGATGGTAAAGCCGGCCCAGCGGCCGATCGCGCGGTCTGCGTAGGTGGAGAACGAGCCGGTATCGGGGCTGGCGACGGCCATTTCCCCGAGCATGCGCATCACCAGCACCACCAGCGCGCCGGCCAGTGCATAGGCGACGATGGCTGAAGGGCCGGCCGCCGCAATGGCGTGCCCGGAGCCGATGAACAACCCGGCACCGATCACCCCGGCGATGGAGAGCATGGTCACATGGCGTTGCTTGAAGCCTTGCGCCAGCTGATTGCTGGCGCCACTCGCGCTTGTCATTGTCATCCTGATCCCTGCTTTTGTTTTCTTTGTGGGGGGACGTGAAGCTCCTGGATCGAAACCCAGCGTGGATGAGCTTCGCGCCCGGTCACGGTACGCCAGCGAGGGGGCGGTCAAGTTGCCTGGATCCGCCACGGACTTGACCATAAGTGACATCGGCTGCTTTGAAAGGTGCATGGCAGAGCCTTCTATGCGACAGGGGATGTCGTTCGGCATACCGAGTGAACGATGACGGCGGCCAGCGGGTCAGCTGCTTACACTTCACGAGGAGGCCTTGCCATGCTCGATATCCATTCCGCGACGGCATCGTCGCAGCACAATGTTCATGGGCTGGAACGGGTCAGCTCGCTGGCCGGGGGGGCGCTGATGTTCAGCAAGGGGATGCGCCATGGCGGCCTGGTCGGCTTGCTGCAGATGGTGGTGGGAGGTTTGGCGGTGGCCCGCGGGGTCAGCGGGCATTGTTCGACCAAGGCCTGGTGGCAGCGGCATCGCCAGGAATACCAGCGGTTGCGTGCGGACATCGAGCGCAGTGCGGCGGAGTTGGAGGCGTTGCGGGCCAGTGCCGATGCGGCGACGCAGGGGGTGACGGTGACCGGGAAGGATCCGTTGGCTGGCAGTTGAGTTTTGCACTGCCTGTGCCGGCCTCTTCGCGGGTGAACCCGCTCCCACAGGGACGGCGCCGTCTTGAGGGCAGTACATTACCTGTAGGAGCAGCCTTGTGCTGCGAAAGGGCCAGTATGATCAAAGAGGGTCTGTGGCTGTAATTGCCTCTTCGCAGCACAAGGCTGCTCCTACAGGGCAACGAGAAACCTGTGGGAGCGGGTTCACCCGCGAAGAGGCCGGTACGGGCGAAAGAGGTGCTCAGCGCAACGCCTTGCTCTGCAACACCTCGGAGCGCCGCCCCAGCACGTTCTCGCTGATCTGTATGAAGTCTTCGGTGCTGACGCTGGGCAGGCGCATCAGCCCGCGTGCCACATCGTCCAGCGAGCGTTTGGCCTGGGTGTGGATGCGGATTTCCTTGTCCAGTGCCTGCAGCAACATCACCCCCCGCGCAACTTGCGCCGGGGTGGCATGCTCGCTCTTGAGCCGGGTGACCTTGGCACCCTGCTTGCTCAGGCGCGCCTGCCAAGCCTGGTAACGGTCGTCACTCACCCCGCCCGAGCGGCGCAGCAACTCGCTGGCGTAGTAGTCGGTCAGGCTTTCCACCAGCCAGTCACTGCCGTCACGCCCATGGATCTGCGCAAACAGTTGCACCACTTCGCGCAGCAACGGGCTGCTGCCGTTCTCGCTGACCATAGGCCGGGCACTGTGCAGGTACAACGAGCCCTGCGCGGCCATCGCCCCGCGCCACATGCCGTCGCGGGCACCGACCAACAGCAGCTTCGGCGGGTTGCGCGGGAACACCGCCTGCAATTGCGGCCAGACAAAGGTCAGCAAGGTCAGGTTGTCCATGCGCCGCATACCCTGCCCCACCGGTGCGGCCACGGTGACCTCGGTTTCGCCCAGGCGGGCGCGGCGGCTACCCAAGTCGCCGGCGAGCATCCAGCCGGTGGGGCGGTCGAACAGGCGCGAAACGTTGTCGATGCGGAACTTGTCCTTGCCGATGCGCGGCCAGGAAGTCTCGATGCTCTTCCAGCCTTCGGGCAGGTCGAACGCCAGCCGCGCCACCAGCTCGGTGCCATCCTGCTGGTCGAGGCGCGCAGGCGGTACCAGCTGGTCGCCGAGGAACAGCGCCCAATGCGGGGTGATGCGCGACGAATAGGCGCCGCTGCCGCGTTTCTGGTCCAGCTGCACGCGGTAGCTGAGGCTGGTCTTGCCGGCCGCCGGTTGCCACACGCCGCGCTGGCCCTGCAGTTGCCATTGGCCATCAGCCTGGAAGCCGCTGTAGGCCCCGGCCTTGCCCAGGTCGAAGTCCAGGCTGCGCACGACACTGCCTTCGGCCAAGGTGAGGCGGACCTCCGCCTGGCCACTGGCCGGCAACAGGCGCACCTGGTAGTCGAGGTCGACCTTTTTCGCCCAGGCCGGCGAACTGGCCATCAGGCCAAACAGCAACAACAGCTGGCAACGCATACAGAAACTCCTTGTTTCCCCGTGGCAGCGGGCCGCGCCGGTCAGCTGGCGCGGAAGATCAGGTGGTCTTCCCAGTCGTCTTCGTGCACATCGTGTTCACTGAGCATGCGCCCCGACTGGGAAATGCGCTGTTCATGGACCTGCTGGCGATCGCCGCAGACCAGGTGGTGCCAGGCCGGCAGGTCCTTGCCCTCACTGACCAGGCGGTAGCCGCAGGTGCTCGGCAGCCACTTGAACTGGTCGGCCTTGCCCGGGGTGAGCTGGATGCAGTCAGGTACCTGGGCGAAGCGGTTGGGGTAATCGCTGCACTGGCAGGTGTGCAGATCCAGCAGTTTGCAGGCGATGCGCGTGTAATAGACGCTGTTGTCGTCTTCGTCCTCGAGCTTTTGCAGGCAGCACAGGCCGCAGCCGTCGCACAGCGACTCCCACTCTTGCGGGCTGAGTTGTTCGAGGGTCTTGCGCCGCCAGAACGGCGCGTTTTCAGCGATCATCACACGGGTTTCCTGCATTCATCTTGGGGCCACGGCGCGCGGCGGCGCCAGTCTAGAGCCTGGCCTTCGGCAAAGCCAGACCGCTTGTCAGTCGCGACGCGACGCAGTAGCGTGCGCGTTTCCCGTCCTTTTGCAGGAGCCGCCATGAGCGCCCCCCCCCGCATTGCCGATTACGCCATCAACGAGCAATTCATCAACCGCTGGTCGCCACGTGCCTTCACCGCCGAGCCGATCAGCGAAGAAACCCTGCTGAGCTTCCTCGAAGCTGCACGCTGGGCGCCGTCAGCGAACAACTCGCAACCTTGGCGCTTCCTCTATGCCCGCCGTGACACGCCGAACTGGGAGCGTTACCTGAACCTGCTGGTGCCGGCCAACCGCAGCTGGGCGCAACAGGCTTCGGCGCTGGTGCTGGTGATTTCCAAGACCACCTACGCCGCCCCGGGCGCCACGGAAGAAAGACCGGCGCTGTGGCACACCTTCGACACCGGCTCCGCCTGGGGGCACCTGGCCCTGCAAGCCAGCATCAGCGGCTGGCATACCCATGGCATGGCCGGTTTCGACCAGGAACTGGCGCGTCAGGAGTTGAAGGTTCCTGAAGGCTACGTGCTGCATGCCATGGTGGCGATCGGCAAGCTGGGCGACAAGGCCAGCCTGAACGAAGCGCTGCAGGCGCGTGAAGTACCGAGCCCGCGCAAGCCACTGAGCGAGCTGGCTGCCGAGGGTGATTTCAGCCTGTAAGCCTTGCATTGGCTGTACCGGCCTCTTCGCGGGCTCGCCCGCTCCCACAGGTACAACACACCCTTCGAGGGCGGCGCAATACCTGTGGGAACGGGCAAGCCCGCGAAAAGGCCAGCACAGGCACCATAAAATCAATAGCCCCGGGCGAAGTCCACTTCACCTCGCAACCCCTGCCCCGCCACATACGCCCGCACATTCTCGACAAACAACCGCACCATCGCCGCCGGCGAGGTGGGCGCCGAACTGTGCCCGGTCAGCAGCAAGCCCCACGCCGTCCAGAACGGGTGTTGCCTGGGCAACGGCTCCTGCCGGCAGACATCGATCACCGCCCCCGCCAGGTGCCCTTCCTTCAGCGCCTCGACCAGGTCAGCGTCGACCACCGCCGCCCCACGCCCGGCATTGATGAACAGCGCCGTGGGCTGGAAGCACTTGAACAGTGCCGCGTCATACAGGTCGTGGGTGGCCGGGGTATCCGGCAGCAGGTTGAGCACGTAGTCGACCTGGCCAACCATGCGCGGCAGGTCGGCCAACGCCGCTACCTCGACGAACGGCGCCTGCTCGCGGGCGCTGCTGGCAACGCCATACAGCACCACGCCAAACGCCTGCAGGAACTCGGCCACCCGCTGGCCAATGTCGCCAGTGCCGACGATCAGCACCTTGCGCCCTTCCAGGGTACGCCCCGGGCGGTCGTCCCAACGCCGCTCGACCTGGCTGACCAGGCGCAACAGCACCTCGCGCTCATGGCCGAGCATGTAGGTAAGCATGTACTCGGCCATCACCTGGCCAAAGATGCCCACGGCGCGGGTCAGGCGATAGTCGCGCGGCAGGCCCTCGGCCAGCAGCGGGGTGATACCGGCCCAGGTGGACTGCATCCAGGCCGGCTTGTGGCCCTGGCGCAGCAGGCTTGCCAGCAGGTCCGGCTGGCCCAGCCACACCGGGCACTGTGGCGCCTGGCCGGCCAGTTCGGCGGAGTCGCCGCTGGTCAGGATCTCCAGCTCTGGCGCGGCTGCACGCAAAATCTCGGCGTATCGAGCATGATCATGCTCAGCAATCAGTACTCGCATGATCAGGCAGGGTCGTTACGGCGCAGCAACTCTTCGGGCAGATGCTCGATGTAGTCGTCTTCCGGCGGCGGCATCTGCAGGTGGTAACCCTGGTTGTCGAGGTTTTCCAGCACCTTGGCGATGTCCTCGCGGGCCAGCTTGCGCTCGGGGGTAAGCACCAGGTCAAAGGCGTGCACGGGGGTGCCGAAGAACGGCAGCAGGCCTTCGGGCACGCGCTCCAGGCCGTCGGCCTTGAGCACGTACAGGTACATTTCGTTCTTGCGGGGGCTCTTGTAGATAGAGCAAATGCGTTTCATCGGGTCTCTCCGGCGCCTGCCAGGCTGTCCAGCAGGGCCTGGCCCATGCGCTCACGGCGCCAGCCGCGCAGCGAATCGGGCAATTGATAGGGGCCATTGGGATAGCCGCTCTTGAGCAGCGCTTCCAGGGCTTTTTTGCGCAGCATCAGCTCGGGGGCAATGCCCAGGCGCTCACCTTCGGCCTGGCCGATGGCACGCAGCTGCTTGAGGATGCCGCTGGCCTCGATCGGCAAAGGCTCGGGCAAGGCCTGTGGCCATTGTTCGGCTGGCAGGCTGGCGGCACGCTTGATCAGCTGGATGAGGAACTCACCGTCCTGACGAATGGTGCGTGGATGCATCTCGTCGATCTTGGCCAGCGCCGACAGGTTGTTCGGCTGGCTCTTGGCCATGGGCCACAGCGAGTGCTCCTTGAGAATGCGGTTGCGCGGCACGTCGCGGTTGCGCGCTTCACGCTCGCGCCAGGCGCACAGCTCACGCAGCACTGCCAGTTGCTGGGGGGCCAGCTTCCAGGCCAGCTTGACGTCGCGGTACAGGCTTTCGGGCTCGACTTCGCGGCGCAATGCGGCCACCAGCTCGGCGCCGTCCTCCAGCACCCAGGCGTACTTGTCGTCACTCAGGCGCGGGCGCAACACGGTGAACAGCTCGGCCAGGTGCACGGCATCCTCGGCGGCATAGCTGACCTGGGTTTCCGAGAGCGGGCGCTGCAGCCAGTCGGAGCGGGTTTCGCCCTTGGGCAGGTCGATCCCCAGCACTTCCTGCACCAGGCGCGAATAGCCCATGGAGAAGCCCAGGTTCAGGTAGCCGGCGGCCAGTTGGGTGTCGAACAGCGGCTGTGGCAGCTTGCCGGTCAGGCGCAGCAGCACTTCGAGGTCTTCGCTGCAGGCGTGCAGCACCTTGACCACGCCGCTGTCATCCAGCAGTTCGGCCAGCGGTTGCCAGTTACCGATCAGCAACGGGTCGATCAGGAAGGCACGCTGGCCATCGCCGATCTGGATCAGCCCGGCTTTCGGGTAGAAGGTGTCGACCCGCATGAATTCGGTGTCGACGGCGACAAAGGGCAGCTGATGCCAGTCGCGGCAGTGTTCGGCCAGGCTCTGGTCGTCACGGATCCAGTGTATTTCGATGGCCACGAGGCTCTCCCACTAACATTGGCGCGCAGTATATACGGCGCGGGCACTGCTGGTGAAACCCGGGCCATCCTTGATATCGATCAGTGGTGCTGTTGTGCGTGTTCAGGCAGCAGCAACTCTCGTGCGCAAAATCCGCAAGCTTCGCGATCCCTGTGGGAGCGGGCATGCCCGCGAACACGGGCGAAGCCCGTGCCATCCACCGCGTCGCCTGCTTCGCGGGCATGCCCGCTCCCACAAAGACCGCGCAAGCTAGCGGTTTTTGAATGCGCTTCGCCTTAGCGCTTGGCCGCCAGCCATGGCCGGCAGCTGGCGAACATGTCCAGCGACTGCTGGTAGACCTCGGTGTGCACCTGCAACAGGCCGAGCATCGAGTGGAACAGGTTGTCCTGCGACAGCGGTGCATCGCTGAGCTTGGCCAGGCAGTCGGTGTCGACGCCAAAGTCCTCCTTGTAGCTGTCGGAGAACCAGGTCAGCAGCGGCACGTGCTTCTGCTGCTCGGGGGCGATGGCGTAAGGCGTGCCGTGCAGGAACAGGTTGTATTCACCCAGCGACTCGCCATGGTCGGACAGGTAGATCATCGCCGTGTCGACCTTGTCCTGCTTGCTGCGCAGGGTGTCGATCAGCGAGGCCAGCACCTTGTCGGTATAGGCCAGGGTGTTGTCGTAGCCGTTGACGATTTCCTGCTCGCTGCACTGGTCCAGCGCGTTGCTCTGGCACACCGGGGCAAAGCGCTGGTCGGCGCCGGGGTAGCGCTTGAAGTATTCAGGCCCGTGGCTGCCCATCTGATGCAGCACCAGCACGGTGTCCTTGTCGAGGTTGTCGATCAGCTCACCCAGGCCCTGCAGCAGGATCTGGTCATGGCATTCACCATCAGCGCACAACTGCGGGTCCTTGAGTTTGCTGACATCGATGAACTGCACGCGGTCGCAGGTGCCCTTGCAGCCCGACTGGTTGTCACGCCACTGCACCGCCAGGCCGGTACGCTGGAGGATGTCCAGCAACCCTTCGCGGTTCTTCGCCACGCGGGCATCGTAGTCCTTGCGCTTCATGCCAGAGAACATGCACGGCACCGAAACGGCGGTTTCCGTGCCGCAGGAGTGCACATCGGAGAACGCCAGCAGGCCCTGTTCCCTGGCAAGGTTCGGTGTGGTATCGCGGTTGTAGCCAAGCACGCCGAAGTGGTCTGCCCGCGCACTTTCGCCCACCACCAGCACGGTCAGCGACTTGCGTTCGTGCTTTTGCCAGGCGGCATCACGCTTGGCATCTTCGCCATAATGCTGGAAGGGCCGTGATGCGGTACCGACGCGCTCGCTGACATAACCGATGGAGGCACCCACGATATTGCTGGGGGTGAGCATCAGGCGCAGTTCGTGGTGGTTGCGAAACAGCGACGACAGGCCCTGGTAGTTGACCAGTGCCACCGAGCCCAGGGCCACCACGCAGGCACCGCCAACCACCAGCTTGCCGAGCAGTTCACGGTGCCAGGCGCGATAGGCGATCGGCGCCTTCCACAACAGCACCGAAGGCACTACACCGAGGCCCAGGATATACAAGGCAAACTTCAACGAAAGCAGGTCACGCACTTCCGCCACGTTGGTTTCCGCGATATTGCGGAACATGCCCGCGTCAATAAGTACGCCGTACTGGTTCATGAAGTAAGCCACGCCCGCGCCACTCATGAACAACACGATAAGTATTGGCTTCAATACATAACGGAAGGCGAACAACGTGAGGATCAGGTTGAACGCGAACAGCATCAGCACGGCAAACGCCAGGCTCAGCCAAAGCCCCGGCAAACCGGGCGGTACGACCTGTTCAAGATGCTGCCAGAGGAAGACATTGAAGCCGATCAGCAGGTAAAGGCTGGCCAGCAGCGTGACCCATTCAGTCCGCAGGGATTTGAAGTTGAGCATCAGTGTTCGCAATCAAGAGTGATTATCAGCCCGAGGGCCTGCGCGGCACCGGGGAAACTTGGCTGAACTCTAGAAAGCGTGCCATCAATATTTTGTGAAAAAGACGCCAACAAATTCGTGAGCAGGCGCCTTTTCTACATTAAAAGAAGTTCATTCAGCGCTTGTTCAGCCTGGCAGGCGTTCCTTGGCATACGGCTCGCGGTCGATGTCCAGCACTTCCACGCACAGCTGGATGTCCAGCCCCGGTTGCTCGGGGATGGCCTCACGCAGCACATCCAGCAGGCTGGCGGACAATTGCGTCTTCACCTCGGGCGAGCGCCCGCTGAGGATGGCCAGGCGCACATGGGCAAAGGCACGCTCGCCGGGCGCGGTGCCCACGCGAAACTGGCCGAAGGCCTGGGCGCGGCTCTTGATGTCGGCCTCGTCGGCGAATTGGCCACTGCCGACCAAGGCATGGTTCAGGCGCAGCAGCAGGGTATCGACATTCAGCTCGCGCAGGTTGTCGCTGTATTCCAGGTTCAGGTGAGGCATGGCGCAGGTTCCGGGTCACGAGGAGATGCGACAGCCTACCCCAGTCCCCTACCTGCGCAAAGACGACTATCCTCAAAGGTCAGAACCATCCGCCAACCCCCGACAGAGGTGAAGAAATGCCAGTTCCGCATGATCTGCTCGCTGACCTGCACGTTACCGCTGATGCATTCCAGGCGCTCATGGACAAGGACCAGACGCTGCACTCACTGCACAAGGAATACAACGCCAAAGACAAAGAGGTGGTCGCCGCCGAAGGCAACGGCACCAACGACGAGGCCGTCAACCGCCTGCGCAAGGAGCGGTTGCTGATCAAGGACAAGATCGAACGGATCATTCATCCGCCCAAACCCTGACAGGAATTCATTGAATCCACCGGCCTCTTCGCGGGTGAACCCGCTCCCACAGGTACAGCGCCAGACCTGAAGGCAGCGGAGCCCCTGTGGGAGCGGGTTTACCCGCGAAGAGGCCAACAGCCCTCACATACCAGCCGCAGCCTTCAACGCCCCATCCAGGTCGTCGACCAGGTCGCGGTAATCCTCGATCCCCACCGACAACCGCAGCAGGTTCTCGCTGATGCCCATCACGCCCTTCTGCTCCGGGCTCAGCGAGCAGTGCGACATGCTCCAGGAGTGGTTGATCATGCTTTCCACCCCGCCCAGCGAGTCGGCCAGCACGAAGATCTGCAGCGCCTCCACCAGGCGGTTGAGCGCGGCGCGGTCGCCCTTGACCTTCATCGCCACCACCGCCCCGCCACTGCGCATCTGCCGTTTGCACAGCTCATGCTGCGGGTGGCTCTCCAGCCCCGGGTAATACACCTGCTCGATCTGCGCGTGGCTTTCGAGGAAGCGCGCCACCTGCAGGGCATTGGCACACTGGCGCTCCATGCGCACATCCAGGGTCTTCAGACCGCGCAGGGCCAGGTAGCAGTCGAACGGCCCCTGCACCGCGCCAATCGCCATGCTGATGCGGCGCAGGCGCGCCAACAGCGCATCATTGGCAGCTACCACCACGCCACCGGTGAGGTCGGAGTGGCCGCCGATGTACTTGCTGGCAGAGTGCATCACCAAGTCCACGCCCAAGGTGATCGGGCGCTGGTTCCACGGCGAGCAGAAGGTGTTGTCGATGCAAGTGAGGATGCCCCGCGCCTTGGCCAGGTCGCACACCGCCTTGATGTCGACCAGGTGCAGCAACGGGTTGGTCGGCGATTCGATCCAGATCAGCTGGGTTTCCGGCTTGATGGCGGCGGCCACCGCCTCGAGGTCGTTGAGGTCGACGTAGGTGGTGGTCAGGCCCGAGGTGCGGCTGCGGTAGTCTTCCATGATGCGGAAGGTGCCGCCGTACACGCCGTTCATCACCACCACGTGGGCATCCTTGGGCAGCAACTCCAGCACGGTGGCGGTGGCGTTCACACCCGAGGCGCAGGCGACCGCGCCAACGCCCTCTTCCAGGGCGGCGACACAGGTTTCATAGGCATGCCGGGTGGGGTTGCCGACGCGGCTGTAGGAGTATTCCGGCTTGTCGTCCAGGCTGCGCTTGGTGAACGAGCTGGCGGTGACGATCGCCGGGAAAATAGCGTTATCGGCGACGCTGAACTGCTCACCGGCGTGAATGGTACGGGTGGCGAAATTGCGCGGCTTGTCGGACATGGTCAGGCCCATTGGCAGAGTGAAAGCTGCAACTATCGCACAACCCAAATCTTCTAGCCTTGGGGTAATCTGTGAAATATTTTTCTCCACGGCCCACGCGCGATATGGACAGCTTCGACCAGCACATTCTCACCCTGCTTCAGCGCGACGCCTCGATCTCGCTCAAGGACCTGGCCGAGGCCGTAAACCTGTCTACCACGCCGTGCTGGAAGCGGGTCAAGCGCCTGGAGGAAGACGGCTACATTGTCGGCCGTGTCGCCCTGCTCGACCCGGAACGGCTGGGGTTGGGGCTGACGGTGTTCGTCCAGCTCAAGACCCAGCGCCACGACAGCGCCTGGCTGGAGCAGTTTGCCGCGACCGTGACCGGGTTCGAGGAAGTGATGGAGTTCTACCGCATGTCGGGGGACTGGGATTACATGCTGCGGGTGGTGGTGGGGGATATTGCGGCGTATGACCGGTTTTACAAAAAGCTGATCACCAGTACTGACGGGCTGTCGAACATCACTTCCAGTTTTGCCATGGAGCAGATGAAGTACACCACGGCTTACCCGGTGAACCGTTCCTGATTCCTGTATGGCAGTACCGGCCCTATCGCCGGCAAGCCAGCTCCCACAGGTACGTCACAGGTTCTGAAATCTGTGCGGTCCCTGTGGGAGCTGGCTTGCCGGCGATAGGGCCCTTGCAGGCTACCTGTCAATCCGCGGCCAGCACCGCCGCAATCCGGTTCCCGGCCTTGGCTTTCTCGACCTTGATCGCCACGAACTTCGAGGTCGGGGTATAGGTCCCCTCGCCATAGCTTTCCAGCGGCACCAGCGGGTTGGTCTCCGGGTAATAGGCCGCCGCCTGCCCCTCGGGTACGTCATACGCCACCAGGCGGAAGCCTGACACGCGCCGCTCCACGCCATCCTCCCACAGCGACACCAGGTCCACATGCTCGCCCGGCTCGAAGCCCATCCGGCGGATGTCCACCTCGTTGACGAACACCACTTCACGCAGGCCGAAAACCCCGCGATAACGGTCGTCCAGGCCATACAGGGTGGTGTTGTACTGGTCGTGCGAGCGCAGGGTCTGCAGGATCAGGTCCGGCTTGTCACCGCGCGCCAGCACCTTGGCATTCACCAGTTGCTCCGGCAGCTGGTGCGGGCTGAAGCGCGCCTTGCCTGTGGCCGTGCGCCAGGTACGGTCGGCGGCGTTGTTGCCCAGGTGGAAGCCGCCCGGGTGCTGCAGGCGCTCGTTGAAATCGGTAAAGCCGGGGATCACATCGGCAATCATGCTGCGGATACGGCCATAGTCGGCAACTGCGTACTCCCAGTCGATCGGCTGCTTGCCCAGGGTCGCCTGGGCCATGCCGGCGATGATCCACGGCTCCGAGCGCAGGTGCGGCGAGCGCGGGCGCAGCTGGCCGTGGGAGATGTGCACCATGCTGAAGGTGTCCTCCACGGTCACGCCTTGCGGCCCGCTGGCCTGCATGTCGATTTCGGTACGGCCCAGGCACGGCAGGATCAACGCATCGCGGCCGGTGACCAGGTGCGAGCGGTTGAGCTTGGTGGAAATCTGCACGGTCAGCGCGCAATTGCGCATGGCCGCATGAGTGCGCGGCGTATCCGGCGTGGCCTGGGCAAAGTTGCCACCCAGGCCGATGAACACCTTGGCCCGCTCCTCTTCCATGGCTTTGATCGCCAGCACGGCGTTGTGCCCGTGGGCACGCGGCACGCGGAACTGGAAGCGTTTTTCAATGGCATCGAGCAGCGCCGCCCCGGGCTTCTCGTCGATGCCCATGGTGCGGTCGCCCTGCACGTTGCTGTGGCCACGCACCGGTGACAGGCCGGCACCGGGCTTGCCGACGTTACCGCGCAGCAGCTGCAGGTTGACGATTTCCTGAACGGTCGGCACCGAGTGGCGGTGCTGGGTGACGCCCATGGCCCAGCACATGATTACCCGTTCGGCCTTGCGGTACATGCGCGCGGCCAATTCGATCTCGGCCTGGGTCAGGCCCGATTGCTCGACGATGTGCCCCCAGGGCGTGGCATCCACGGTTTCCAGGTATGCGTCGATGCCACTGGTGTGCTCGGCGATGAAGGCATGGTCGAACACCGCCGGTTCGCCATTGGTCTGGGCTTCGCGTTCCCACTGCAGCAGGTACTTGGCAATGCCGCGCATCACTGCCATGTCACCGCCCAGGGCCGGGCGGAAGTAGGCCGTGTTGGTTGGTTCGGAGCCATTGCTGAGCATCTCGAACGGGTGCTGCGGGTGCTGGAAGCGCTCCAGGCCGCGCTCCTTGAGCGGGTTGAAACAGACCACCTGGGCACCACGCTTCACCGCTTCACGCAGCGGTTCGAGCATGCGCGGGTGGTTGGTGCCGGGGTTCTGGCCGATGACGAAGATGGCGTCGGCCAGCTCCAGGTCGTGGAACACCACGGTGCCCTTGCCCACGCCGAGGGTTTCCGACATGCCCACGCCGCTGGCTTCATGGCACATGTTCGAGCAGTCGGGGAAGTTATTGGTGCCGTAGGCGCGGACGAACAGCTGGTAGAGGAACGCCGCCTCGTTGCTGGCCCGGCCCGAGGTGTAGAACTCGGCCTGGTCGGGCGATTCGAGTGCGCGCAAGTGTTGGGCAACCAGCGCAAAGGCTTCTTCCCAGCTGGTTTCCACATAGTGGTCGGTGGCCGCGTCGTAGCGCATCGGGTGGGTCAGGCGGCCCTGGTACTCCAGCCAGTAGTCGGTCTGCTCGGCCAGCGCACTGACGCTGTACCTGGCGAAGAATGCCGGGTCCACCGAGCGGCCGGTAGCTTCCCAGTTGACTGCCTTGGCGCCGTTCTCGCAGAACTTGACCATGTCGTTTTCCGGCGACTCGCCCCAGGCGCAACCGGGGCAGTCGAAGCCGCCGTTCTGGTTGGTCTTGAGCATGGCCCGCAGGTTCTTGAAGGCATTGTCGCTGCCCAGCCAGCTCTTGGTCACGCTCTTGAGCGCCCCCCAGCCGGCGGCGGCGCCCTTGTAGTCCCTGATGTGTTGGTCCTGGCTCATGCGATGAATCCTCACGCTTCGATGCTTTTTTTCAGCCTATGGAGCGTGGGGTAGAGCCGTCCAATCGAAAGATCTTACGGGGTGATAGGTGGTTTCGATCATGGGCTGGAACCGCGTCGCGGCCTTCGCGGGTGAACCCGCTCCCACAGGGCCACCACAGGTTTCGAGCCCTGCGCTTTACCTGTGGGAGCGGGTTTACCCGCGAATTGGGCGACGCGGTCAACACTTTGAAATACGTGGCCTACAGCCATGATAGAGGCCATCGATCAATCGGTCGGACAAAGCAATTTGACGGCCCTGCGCCCAAGTTATAGCTTGAATCGAGTCCCTACCCATTCGAGCGCGAACGTGGAACAGAACAGCCGGGCCCTGATCGACGGCTTCAACCGGAAAATCGACTACCTGCGGATGTCGGTCACCGACCGCTGCGACTTCCGTTGCGTGTACTGCATGGCCGAAGACATGCAGTTCCTGCCGCGCCAGCAAATCCTCAGCCTCGAGGAACTGTTCCAGGTGGCCGAGCGTTTCGTCGCCCTCGGCACCCGCAAGATCCGCCTGACCGGCGGCGAGCCGCTGGTGCGCCAGGGCATCGTCGACCTGTGCGGGCGCATCGCCGCCCTGCCCGGCCTGCGTGAATTGTGCCTGACCAGCAACGGCTCGCAACTCGGGCGCCTGGCCCAGCCGCTGTTCGACGCAGGTGTCACGCGCCTGAACATCAGCCTCGACAGCCTGGACGCCGAGCGCTTCAAGCAACTGACCCGCACCGGCGACCTGCACCAGGTCATCGCCGGCATCGACGCCGCCCGCCAGGCCGGCTTCAAGCGCACCAAGCTCAACTGCGTGGTCCTCAAGGGCCGCAACGATCATGAACTGGTCGACCTGGTGCGCTTTGCCATCGACCGCGAACTGGACATCACCTTCATCGAAGAAATGCCCTTGGGCGTGATCAGCGAACATGAACGCGGCGAGTCGTTCTGCTCCAGCGATGAAGTACGTGCGCTGCTGGCCGAGCAGTTCACCCTGGTCGAATCGACCGAGTCGTCCCAGGGCCCGGCCCGCTACTGGCGCCTGGCCGAAGCCGCCAACACTCGGGTCGGCTTCATTTCGCCACACAGCCACAACTTCTGCGCCACCTGCAACCGCGTACGCCTCACCGTCGAAGGCCGCCTGCTGCTGTGCCTGGGCAATGAACACTCGGTGGACCTGAAGCAGGTGCTGCGCGCCCACCCCGGCAACCCTGAACGCCTGGAAAAGGCCATTCGTGACTCGCTGCACCTCAAGCCCTACCGCCATCATTTCGAAGTCGGTGGCGACGTGCAGATCCTGCGCTTCATGAACATGACCGGCGGCTAGGCAGCCGTCTCTGGATTTCCATGATCGTCCACCCCACCCCCGATGTGCTACGTGTGCTGTTCACCCTCAAGGGTTCGATCGTCAAACGTATTGCCCTGCGCTGCCTGACGGTCACCCTGCTGGCCGCGCTGATCGTGTTGGTCGAGCGGCATTTCCCGGCGTTTTTCTACCCGGTCAGCGCCACCCCGTTCACCTTGCTGGGCCTGTCGCTGTCGATTTTCATGAGTTTTCGCAACAACGCCTGCTATGACCGCTGGTGGGAGGGGCGCAAGGCCTGGGGCAAGCTGATCATCGAAACCCGTTCGTTCGTGCGCGAAAGCCTGGTGATTACCGACGAAACCCTGCGTGCCGAACTGTTGCGCAGCCTGTGCGGCTTTGCCCATGCGCTGAATGCACGGCTGCGCGGCGAGGACGAACTGGCCGCCGCCCGGCCCTGGCTGGCCCGGCCCGAAGCGATCACCCCGCACAACGTGTGCGACGCCATCCTGCGCGAAATCGGCGGGCACTGCTCGCGGTTGGCCGAACAGCAGCAGATCAGTGACTGGCGCTACAGCCTGCTGGAACAGCGGCTGGTGGGCCTGACCGAAGTGCAGGCCACCTGCGAGCGGATCAAGGGCACGCCGTTGCCGTTCCCCTACACGCTGTTGCTGCACCGCACCATCTACATCTTCTGCCTGCTGCTGCCGTTTGCCCTGGCCGAGCCGCTGGGCTGGCTGGCGCCGCTGTTCACCACCATCGTGGGGTACACATTCTTCGGGCTGGATGCGATTGGCAACGAACTGGAAGACCCGTTCGGGCGCGATGAGAACGACCTGCCGACCGATGCCATGGTGCGGACCGTGGAGCGCGATGTGCTGGCGGGGTTGGGGGAACAACAGCTACCGCCGGCGTTGTTGCCGGTGGACCATGTATTGAGCTGACTGAATGCAGTGGCCTGTGCCGGCCCTTTCGCGGGTAAACCCGCTCCCACAGGGCCCCCACAGGTTTCGAACCCTGCGCGGTACCTGTGGGAGCGGGTTTACCCGCGAAGAGGCCGGTACAGGAGAAAACTCAGCCCCGGCTTGCACAGGCCTCGATCGGCTTCAGGTGCTTGACGAAGTTGCACGGCCGGTGCCGCGCATCCAGCTGCTCCGCCAGGATGCCCTCCCACGCCGTACGGCAGGCCCCGGTGGAGCCCGGCAGGCAGCACACCAACGTGCGGTTGGACAGCCCGGCCAGCGCCCGGCTCTGCACGGTCGAGGTGCCGATATCGAGAATCGACAGGGCCCGGAACAGTTCGCCAAAGCCATCGATGCGTTTGTCCAGCAGGCACTCGACCGCTTCCGGCGTGCTGTCACGGCCGGTAAAACCGGTACCGCCGGTGATCAGCACCACCTGCACCTGCTCGTCGGCAATCCAGGTGGCGACCTGGGCGCGGATCTTGTAAAGGTCGTCCTTGAGCAACGCCCGCGCCACCAGGCGGTGGCCGATCTCCACCGAGCGGCTGGCCAGCAGCTCACCGGAGGTGTCGTTGTCGTAGGTACGGGTGTCGCTGACAGTCAGCACGGCGATGTTGAGCGGTACGAAGACCGCGTCGGGTTGGACGCGCACGGTGGGGCTCCTCGAGTGGCAGTGCCGCCACGCTAGAGGCATGGCCCGGGGGCGTCCAATCGATATGGCGTACCGACTGATCAATGACATCTATCGCAGACGTGGGTTAAGGTCTGCATAACCCGATACCAGGCACTTCCATGGACATCAAGCAGCTCAAATTCCTCATCGCGCTCGACCAGACACGCCACTTCGGCCAGGCGGCGGCGCTATGCCATATCACCCAGCCGACGCTGTCCATGCGCCTGCGCAACCTGGAGGACGAGCTGGACCTGGTGCTGGTCAAGCGCGGCCAGCGCTTCGAAGGTTTCACCGAGGCCGGCGAGCGCATCCTGGCCTGGGCCCGTACGCTGCTCGCCGCCCACGACGGCCTGCAGGCCGAGGCCGCCAGCTGCCGCGGCCAGGTGGTCGGCAGCCTGCGCCTGGGCACGGTGCCGCTGGCCAGCTTCAACCCCATGCACCTGCTGCTGCCGCTGCGTGAAAAATACCCCGAGCTGCACTTCCAGATCAGCTCGCTCAGTTCGGAACAGGTCATCGACGGGCTCAGCCGCAACCAGCTCGACCTGGGCATCTGCTACCTGGACCAGGTCAACACCAGTTTCTTCGAAGTGATCGAACTTGGCACCACCACCATGGGCCTGTTGCACGATACCCGGCACTTCAAGTTCACCAGCGACACCCTGCGCTGGGACGAGCTGGGCGACATTCCGCTGGGCCTGCTGAGCAAGGGCATGCACTACCGCCAGTCGCTGGACCTGAGTTTCCGCAGCCGTGGCCTGGAGCCGAATGCGGTACTGGAAAGCGACTCGAGCTTCCAGCTGATCCAGGCCATCAACACCGGCATGTGCTGCGCGGTCATGCCGCTGGGCTGCGGCCTGGAAGACCTGAGCGAGCACCTGCGCATCCTGCCGGTGGCCGACGCCGCCATCCACAGCCCGGTCGGCCTGCTGCTACGCCGCAGCGAACCGCGTTCGGCAATTGCCGAGCAGTGCTTCGATGAGGCGCGGGCGCTGTTCGTCACGTGCTAATTCGCTGGCTAGCGAATTTTCCTACTGCAACATAGGACATTTCGCTAGCGACAAGACGCTCTCCCCGCTTTTATCCTCCTTCGCTCACCAGGCGGTGCGAGAACGCGCAGCCGTTTCTTATCCCATTGTCCAAGGATCTGACATGACGACACCTCCAACCGCTTCCACGCCATTGGTATGGAGTGCCGAAAACTTAGCCCCGCTGGGAGGGCTCGGCCTTCTGGGGATGGTTCTGTTGCTGGTGTGGTTTATCCAAAGCAGAGCCGGGTCGCTCTATTTTCTGCGCGATCTAATCTGGCGAAGTTTTGGTGGAAAAAAAGAGTTCGACGACCTCTCGGAGCTGAACCAGATGCGCAGAGAGTTACGTGAAATCGAGTTTTTCAGATACGAATTCAATATTCCTGCAAACAACTTGCGCGAAGCACGACTCGCTCATCGCTGGATCGCCGCCAACGGTTTTGCCCCAAGCGATATCGGCCGCAGCCGCAGATACATGGATTGGAGCGATTTTGATTCTCCAACATTTGCGGTCAAGCGGTTCACCTGGTGGAAATACACGCTGGTTGTAACGTCGATGCTTTTGCTCATCGGGGCATTTACGCCGTTTTCGCTTTTCGGGAATTCGAAGTACTTGATGGTTTCGTTGAAGAACTCACCCGACACGCCCTCGTTCTACCTATCATCAGACAACATCAAGTTCAAAATGTGGCCAGATAGGGTTCTAATGCCAGAACAATGCCGCTCAGCCGAAACCTTGAAACCCTTTATAGAAGACTTTCCTGAAAAGGAGCTGGACACCGTCTGCTCGTTTTTTATGGACCCTGCCTACGAATCACACGTGACGAAAGGGCTTGAGGCGCAACGTTCGTTACTGGCTGGCATAGCGTTCGCCAGTATGATGGGATTGATTTTGCTGGTACTGAAGCTTGCCCGTATGCAGAGGGCGCAATCGCTGTACCAGCAGTGGCAGAACCGCACTCCGTCCGAGTCACAGACAACGCCCTCGCCCATTACGCCATCGCCCGCCGATACTGCCTCGGCGTGAAGCCGGTCAGTTGCTTGAACTGGCGGCTGAAGGCGCTGTGGTCGGTATAGCCGCAGCACATCGCCACTTCAGTGATCGGCAGTTCCGAGTGCAGCAAACGGTGGGCGTGCTCCAGGCGCGCCTTGTGGATCATCTGCCGTGGCGTGAGGTGGAACACCCGCTTGCAGTAGCGCTCCAGCTGGGCCACGGAAATGCCGGCGATACGGGTCAGCTCGCCCATGCTGATCGGCTGGTGGAAATGCCGACGGATATGCTCGTCCACCGCCGCCAGGCGCTGGTAGGCGGGGTGGCTGTCGGCGGCTGACTGCAAGTCGACCGAGATGCCGACCAGGCCGATGATCTCGCCGGCCTGGTTGTACAGCGGGCGCTTGTGGGTCAGGCACCAACCAGGCTCTCGGCTGCCGTACAGGTGCAGCTCCAGCTGGTCTTCCAGCACCAGGCCTTCCTTGAGAACGCGACAGTCCTGCTCGGTGTAGCCGGGGCCCAGCTGTGCCGGGAACACTTCGGCGCTGGTCTTGCCCAGCAGCGGTTGCAGGCGCTTGAGGCCACAGCGCTGGACCAGGGTGTTGTTGGCCAGCACATAGCGGGCGGCCGGGTCCTTGATGAAGATCGCGGCGTTGGGGATGGCGTCGAGGATCGGCAGCAGCAGGGACACACCGGCGAGCAGGGCCTCGAGGTTGGCGGGGCGGTGCTGGTCGAGGGACTGGTACAGGGTTGCCAGGGGGGTGTCGGTCATCTGTCGGTTCTCTGTTGGCTGTGCCGGCCCTTTCGCGGGCACGCCCGCTCCCACAGGTCCCCCACAAATTTCGAATCCTGTGCTGTACCTGTGGGAGCGGGCGCGCCCGCGAAGAGGCCAACGATACCCACATACCTCTACAGCCCTTGCTCGGTATGGCTTACAGCCTATCCACCACCTTGCCATCCCGCCATTTCTTTTTTGCAACTGTGCCGATTTCGTCATCCCCCCTGCAGAAAACCATCAAGAACCGCCGCCCCGATCGGTCCACTCTATGCCCCACGCAAGCCGCCCCAAGTCCTACAAGAGCGCGGCCCAAAAAGCCGCATCTCGTGACATCAGAACTGCCTATCCAATAACCAACAAAAAGGCGAACCCATGTCAGGCAAATTCAAAAAACAGTTGTCATTGCTGGACCTCACCTTCATCGGCCTAGGCGCCATCTTCGGCTCCGGCTGGCTGTTCGCCGCCAGCCACGTCTCGGCCATCGCCGGCCCGGCCGGCATCCTGTCCTGGTTCCTTGGCGGCTTCGCCGTACTGTTGCTGGGCATCGTCTATTGCGAGCTGGGCGCCGCACTGCCGCGTGCCGGGGGTGTGGTGCGCTACCCGGTGTACTCCCACGGCCCGCTGCTGGGCTACTTGATGGGCTTCATCACCCTGATCGCCTTTTCCAGCCTGATCGCCATCGAAGTGGTCGCTTCGCGCCAATACGCCGCCGCCTGGTTCCCCGGGCTGACCAAGGCTGGCTCCAGCGACCCGACCGTGCTCGGCTGGCTGGTGCAGTTCGCCCTGCTGGGGCTGTTCTTCTTCCTCAACTACCGCAGCGTGAAAACCTTCGCCAAGGCCAACAACCTGGTCAGCGTGTTCAAGTTCATCGTGCCGCTGCTGGTGATCGGCGTGCTGTTCACCTTCTTCAAGCCAGAAAACTTCGAGGTCCAGGGCTTTGC
Source organism: Pseudomonas sp. B8(2017) (assembly GCF_002113575.1). NCBI lineage: Bacteria > Pseudomonadati > Pseudomonadota > Gammaproteobacteria > Pseudomonadales > Pseudomonadaceae > Pseudomonas > Pseudomonas sp. B8(2017). The sequence continues at coordinate 26,067 of NZ_NEIO01000020.1, forward strand.
CCCGTTCGGTCTGTCCGGCGTTGAAATGGCGGTATCGGCCGGTGGCATCATCTTCGCCTACCTGGGCCTGACGCCGATCATTTCGGTGGCCAGCGAGGTGAAGAACCCGCAACGCACCATCCCCATCGCGCTGATCCTCTCGGTACTGCTGTCCACCGCGATCTACGCCCTGCTGCAACTGGCCTTCCTCGGCAGCGTGCCGACCGAAATGCTGAGCAACGGCTGGGCCGCGGTGACCAAGGAACTGGCCCTGCCCTATCGCGACATTGCCCTGGCCCTGGGTGTAGGCTGGCTGGCCTATCTGGTGGTGGCCGACGCGGTGATCTCGCCCAGCGGCTGCGGCAACATCTACATGAACGCCACCCCGCGCGTGGTCTATGGCTGGGCGCAGACCGGCACCTTCTTCAAGTACTTCACCCGTATCGACGCCGAGTCCGGCATCCCGCGCCCGGCGCTGTGGCTGACCTTTGGCCTGTCGGTGTTCTGGACCCTGCCGTTCCCGTCCTGGGAAGCGTTGATCAACGTGGTTTCCGCCGCCCTGGTACTGAGCTACGCCGTGGCCCCGGTCACCGTCGCCGCCCTGCGCCGCAACGCCCCCGACATGCCGCGCCCGTTCCGGGTCAAGGGCATGGGCGTGCTCGGCCCGCTGTCGTTCATCATCGCCGCGCTGATCGTGTACTGGTCGGGTTGGAAAACCGTGTCGTGGCTGCTGGCCCTGCAGATCGTGATGTTCGTGCTGTACCTGCTGTGCGGCCGCTTCGTGCCGACCCAGCACCTGTCGCTGGCCCAGCAAGTGCGCTCGTCGGCGTGGCTGATCGGCTTCTACGCGGTAACCATCCTGCTGTCGTGGCTGGGCAGCTTCGGCGGCCTGGGAGTACTCGGCCACCCGTTCGACACCGTGGTCGTGGCCGCTTGTGCGCTGGGCATCTACTACTGGGGCGCTGCCACCGGCGTGCCTGCCCACCTGGTGCGCCTGGAAGGTGAGGACGAAAGCGAAGCCAGCCATGAACCTCTGGTAGGCCAGCGCCCGGCTGCACTGGCTCCGTAACGGCTACTGGCCCTATCGCCGGCAAGCCGGCTCCCACAGGTATTACACCGGCCTCTGGGTCAGCGCGGCCCCTGTGGGAGCTGGCTTGCCGGCGATGAGGCCCGCACAAACAGCACAAGACTTGGCTGATCAAAGAATGGACAAGCTCATGAAACAGATTCACGTCATCGACTCGCACACCGGCGGGGAACCGACTCGCCTGGTGATGAAAGGCTTCCCGCAACTGCATGGCCGCAGCATGGCCGAGCAGCGCGACGAGCTGCGCGAGCTGCACGACCAGTGGCGCCGCGCCTGCCTGCTGGAACCACGTGGCAACGATGTGCTGGTCGGTGCGCTGTACTGCCCACCGGTATCGGCCGACGCCACTTGCGGGGTGATCTTCTTCAACAATGCTGGCTACCTGAACATGTGCGGCCACGGCACCATCGGCCTGGTCGCCTCGCTGCAGCACCTGGGCCTGATCGCACCGGGCGTGCACAAGATCGATACCCCGGTCGGCCAGGTCAGCGCCACCCTGCATGAAGACGGCGCCATAACCGTCGGCAACGTGCCGTCCTACCGCTACCGCCGGCAGGTGCTGGTGGACGTGCCCGGCCATGGTCTGGTGCGCGGCGACATCGCCTGGGGCGGCAACTGGTTTTTCCTCGTATCCGAACACGGCCAGCGCATCGAGCTGGGCAACCGCGAGGCGCTGACCGAGTACACCTGGGCGATGCTCAAGGCCCTCGAAGCCCAGGGCATCACCGGTGAAAACGGTGCCCCCATCGACCACGTCGAACTGTTCGCCGACGACGCCAACGCCGACAGCCGCAACTTCGTGATGTGCCCCGGCAAGGCCTACGACCGCTCGCCCTGCGGCACGGGCACCAGCGCCAAGCTGGCCTGCCTGGCCGCCGACGGCAAGCTCGACGAAGGCCAGACCTGGGTACAGGCCAGTATCACCGGCAGCCAGTTCCAGGGCCGCTACGAGCGCGACGGAGAACACATTCGCCCGTTCATCACCGGCCGCGCCTACATGACCGCCGACAGCACCCTGCTGATCGACGAACAGGACCCGTTCGCCTGGGGCATCTGACCCCGGCTTTTTCAAAAAATCGAATATCGCGAGGAGTGACAACAATGACCAACAACATCTTCACCGGCACCATGCCCGCCCTGATGACCCCCTGCACCGCCGAGCGCAAGCCGGACTTCGACGCCCTGGTGCGCAAGGGCCGCGAGCTGATCGAGGCCGGCATGAGCGCCGTGGTGTACTGCGGCTCGATGGGCGACTGGCCGCTGCTGACCGAAGCCGAGCGCCAGGAAGGTGTAGCGCGCCTGGTGGCCGCCGGCATCCCGACCATCGTCGGTACCGGCGCGGTGAACACCCGTGAGGCGGTATCTCACGCCGCCCACGCGGCCAAGGTTGGCGCCGCCGGCCTGATGGTCATCCCCCGCGTGCTCAGCCGCGGCGCCTCGCTGATTGCCCAGAAGCACCACTTCTCGGCCATCCTGGCAGCCGCGCCGAAGCTGCCGGCGGTTATCTACAACAGCCCGTACTACGGCTTCGCCACCCGCGCCGACCTGTTTTTCGAACTGCGCAGCGAGTTCCCCAACCTGATCGGCTTCAAGGAGTTCGGCGGTGGCGCCGACCTGCGCTACGCCGCCGAGCACATCACCTCCAAGGATGACGACGTGACCCTGATGGTCGGCGTCGACACCCAGGTGGTGCATGGCTTCGTCAACTGCAACGCCACCGGCGCCATCACCGGCATCGGCAACGCCCTGCCGCGTGAGGTGCTGCACCTGGTGAGCCTGAGCAAGCAGGCGGCCAAGGGTGATGCCAAGGCCCGCCGCCTGGCGCGTGAGCTGGAGGCGGCGCTGGCGGTGCTGTCGTCGTTCGATGAAGGCTGCGACCTGGTGCTCTACTACAAGCACCTGATGGTGCTGAACGGTGACAGCGAATACAGCCTGCACTTCAACGAGACCGACGTGCTGACCGACGCCCAGCGCAACTATGCCGAGCAGCAGTACGCGCTGTTCCGCAGCTGGTACGCCAGCTGGTCGGCTGAGCAGAACCTGGCCTAAGCAGCCACTGCTTTCTCTGTGGGAGCGGGCATGCCCGCGAAACAGGCGACTCGGTGCCTGGCACCGGCTTCGCCGGTGTTCGCGGGCTCGCCCGCTCCCACAGGGTAAGCAGTACCCCCTTGCAACTGCATGTAATTTCCCAAGGAGGCTCCATGACCCTCACAGGCAACCTGCTGATCGGCCAGACGCCGGTAACCGGCAGCCGCGAAGCCATCCGTGCCATCGACCCGGCCACCGGCCAGGCGCTGGAACCGGCCTACCTCGGCGGCACCGGCGAACACGTGGCCCAGGCCTGCGCCCTGGCCTGGGCGGCGTTCGATGCCTACCGCGAAACCTCGCTCGAGCAACGGGCACAATTCCTCGAAGCCATCGCCACGCAGATCGAAGCGCTGGGCGATACCCTGATCGATCGCGCCGTGGCCGAAAGCGGCCTGCCCAAGGCGCGCATCCAGGGCGAACGTGGCCGCACCTGCACCCAGCTGCGCACCTTCGCCCGTGTGGTGCGGGCCGGCGAATGGCTGGACGTGCGGGTCGACAACGCCCTGCCTGAGCGCCAGCCCCTGCCGCGTGCCGACCTGCGCCAGCGCCAGGTGGCCCTGGGGCCGGTGGCGGTATTCGGCGCCAGCAATTTCCCATTGGCCTTCTCGGTGGCCGGTGGCGACACCGCCTCGGCCCTGGCCGCCGGTTGCCCGGTGGTGGTCAAGGCCCACGGCGCTCACCCGGGCACCAGCGAGCTGGTCGGCCAGGCAGTGGCAAAGGCCGTGAAGCAGTGCGGCTTGCCGGCCGGTGTGTTTTCGCTGTTGTACGGCTCTGGTCGTGAAGTGGGCATTGCGCTGGTCAGCGACCCGCGCATCAAGGCCGTTGGCTTTACCGGCTCGCGCAGCGGTGGCATGGCGCTGTGCCAGGCGGCCCAGGCCCGCCCGGAGCCGATCCCGGTGTACGCCGAAATGAGCTCGATCAACCCGGTGTTCCTGTTCGACACCGCCCTGCAGACCCGCGCCGAGGCACTGGCACAAGGCTTCGTCGCCTCGCTGACCCAGGGTGCCGGCCAGTTCTGCACCAACCCCGGCCTGGTGATTGCCCGCCAGGGGCCGGCGTTGCAGCGTTTCATCGACGCCGCCAGCGAACACGTGCGCCAGGCTGCGGCGCAGACCATGCTTACCCCAGGCATCTTCAGTGCCTACCAGGCCGGTGTCGGCGCCCTGGCCGCAAACGCCAATGCCCAGGCCGCCGCCAGTGGCCAGGCCGAGCAAGGCCCCAACCAGTGCCAGGCGCAGCTGTTCGTGACCCAGGCCGAAGCGTTCCTCGCCGACCCGGCGTTGCAGGCCGAAGTCTTCGGTGCGGCGTCGCTGGTGGTGGCCTGCGCCAACGATGAGCAAGTGCGCCAGGTGGCCGAGCATCTGGAAGGCCAACTGACCGCCACCCTGCAATTGGACGATGCCGACATCGACAGCGCCCGCGCGCTGCTGCCGACCCTTGAGCGCAAGGCTGGCCGCATTCTGGTCAATGGCTGGCCGACCGGTGTAGAGGTATGCGACGCGATGGTCCACGGCGGGCCGTTCCCGGCCACCTCCGATGCCCGCACCACCTCGGTGGGCACGGCGGCGATCCTGCGCTTCCTGCGCCCGGTGTGCTACCAGGACTTCCCCGATGCCCTGCTGCCGCAGGCGCTGAAGCAGGGCAACCCGCTGCAACTGCGGCGCCTGCTCGACGGTAAACGGGAAGGCTGAGCATGGTCGAAACCGCTGAAACCGATATCGCCGTGGTCGGCGCCGGCATTGTCGGCGTCGCCTGTGCCCTGCAACTGGCCCGCCAAGGCCGACGGGTAACCCTGGTGGACCGCCAGGCACCCGGCCAGGGCGCGTCCTACGGCAACGCCGGGCACCTGGCCACCGAGCAGGTATTCCCGATTGCCGACCTGTCGATTCTCAAACGCCTGCCGCGCATGCTGCTGGACCCGATGGGCCCACTGCGCCTGGACTGGAAGTACCTGCCCAAGGCCATGCCGTGGTTCACCCGCCTGCTGCTCAACCTGCGCCCGGGCCCGTTTCAGCGCAGCGTGGCCGGCATCCGCACGTTGAACGAAGGCAGCCTGGGTGCCTGGCAGCGGCTGCTGGGTTCGATCGGGCGCAGCGAGCTGTTCCAGGAAGATGGCTCGTTGCTGGTGTTCGAGCGGCCAGAGTCGCGCCAGGCCCTGGAGGCCTTGCGCACACGCATGCAACAGCAGGCGGTGCCGGTGGACTTCTGGTCGGCCAACACCGTGCGCGAGGCGGCGCCGCAACTGAGCCCGTCGTTGCAGGGTGGGCTGTTCTTCCCACGTACCGGGCACTTCATCGACCCCTACCGGGTGGTGTGCGAACTGTTCGAAGCGGCCAAGGCCAGTGGCGTGCGCTTTATCCAGGCGCAGGTCGATGGCGGGCGGCTGCATAGCGGTGGGGTCAGCCTGGCCAGCGACCAGGGCACCCTCGATGCCCGCCAGGTGCTGATCAGTTGTGGCGCGCATTCTGCGCGGTTGACCGGCGCGCTGACCGGCAAGCAAGTGCCGCTGGACACCGAGCGCGGCTACCACCTGATGTTGCCTGGCGAGCATCAGCGTTTGCCGTTTGCAGTTACATCGCTGGAGCGCAAGTTCATCATGACGCCCATGGCCGAGGGCTTGCGCCTGGCCGGCACGGTGGAATTCGCCGGGCTGGACGCGCCGCCGAGCATGCAGCGGGCTTGGCAGTTGCACCGCTTGAGCAAGGGGTTGTTCCGGAGGGACCTGAGTGTTGAAGGAGCGACGCCGTGGATGGGCTTCCGGCCTTCGTTGCCAGATTCGTTACCGGTGATCGACCGGGTGTGTGATGGGCGGGTGCTGTTGGCGTTCGGGCATCAGCACCTGGGGTTGACCCAGGCGGCGGTGACTGCGGAATGGGTGGGGCGGTTGGCCGACAGGGACAGCAGTGCTGATATGGCGGCTTACCGGTTGGATCGGTTTTAGATTCGGGGGCCGCTGTGCGGCCCATTCGCCGGCAAGCCAGCTCCCACAGGTACCGCATAGACCTCAAGCCTTGTGCGGTACCTGTGGGAGCTGGCTTGCCGGCGATTGGGCTGCAAAGCAGCCCCTTTTATGCCTCAGCGATAACGCTCGAGCCAGTGCGCATACGGTGCCGGCAAGGTCCAGGAGGCTTTCTCCACGCCCAACTCCTTGGCCGCAAAGTAAGCCCAGTGCGGGTCTGCCAGGTGCGCACGCCCTACCGATACCAGGTCCAGCTGGTTGGCCTGCAGCGCCGCTTCCGCCAGTTGCGGCGTACCAAACCCCCACGCCGAGGTCACCGGCAGCTTCGCCTCACGACGCACGCGCTCGGCAATCGGCCCCATGAACGCCGGGCCCCATGGGATCTTGGTGTCGGGAATGGTAAAGCCGACACTCACGCTCAGCAGGTCGAGGCCGCCAGCCTTGAAGCGGCGTGCCAGTTCGATCGACTCTTCCAGGGTCTGCTCATCGCGGCCGTCGTATTCCAGCACACCAAAACGCGCGGTCAGTGGCAGGTTCTCTGGCCATACCTCACGCACCGCTGCCAGGGTTTCCAGCAGGAAGCGGCTGCGGTTGTCGAAGCTGCCACCGTAGGCGTCGGTACGCTTGTTGGAATGTTCGGAGAAGAAGCTCTGGCCCAGGTAGCCATGGGCAAAGTGCAGTTCGATCCACTCGAAACCGGCATCGCGCGCACGGCGGGCGGCATCGACGAAGTCCTGCTTGACCCGGGTGATGTCGTCCAGGGTCATCTCGCGCGGCACTTGTGGCAGGTGCGCGCCGAAGGCGATGGCGGACGGGGCGATGGTTTCCCAGCCGCGGGCGTCGTCGGCGGCAATGTGGTCGTCACCTTCCCACGGGCGGTTGGCGCTGGCCTTGCGCCCAGCGTGGGCAATCTGGATACCCGGCACGGAACCGGCGGCCTTGATTGCCTGCACCACCGGCACGAAAGCCTGGGCGTGGGCGTCGCTCCAGATACCGGCGCAACCGGGGGTGATGCGCCCTTCCGGTGCCACGGCAGTGGCCTCGACCACCAGCAGGCCGGCACCGCCACGGGCCAGGCCGGCCAGGTGCACGTGGTGCCAGTCGTTGATCATGCCGTCCTCGGCCATGTACTGGCACATCGGCGGAATGGCAATGCGGTTGCGCAGGGTGACGTCCTTGAGGGTATAGGGTTCGAACAAGGCGGACATGAGCAAGCTCCCGGGCTGTCTGATTACGATAGTTCGATCATAATCGAACTATGGCAATTAATGATAGCCCCGTTATCATGACGACCATGCGAGCCTATCAACATCCCAACTCTGAAGACCTTACCTTGGAACGCCTGCTCTATGCCCTGAGCGACCCGGTGCGCCTGGGTATCGTGCGCCACCTGGCGGGCGTGGCCGAAGCCAGCTGCGGCGAGCTGGACGGTGGCCGGCCGAAGTCGAGCATGTCCCACCATTTTCGCGTGCTGCGTGATGCGGGGTTGGTGCATACCCGCAATGTGGGGACTACCCATATGAATTCGTTGCGTAGCGAGATGCTGGGTGAGCGGTTTCCTGGGTTGCTGGACTGCATTCTGCGGCAGAGCTGATTTTTCCTGCCCCGGCCCTATCGCCGGCAAGCCAGCTCCCACAGGTACTCCACAGTTCCTGAGACCTGTGGAGTACCTGTGGGAGCTGGCTTGCCGGCGATAGGGCCAGAACAGGCAACATCAGTTCTCTTTCTTGCCCAGGGCAAACCGGCACACCTGCCCTCCCCTGAGCATGCACTCCTCATGGCTGACCTCGGCCCCACCCAAGGCCCCGATCAGCGCCAGGTCCAGCTCGCACACCACCGGGTGCGCCTTGGCCAGGTGATGGAATACGCAATTGTGCGCAACGATCTGCGGCTTGCCCCCCGAGCGGAAGAACACCTGCGCCTCGTACCCGGCATTGTTCATGTGCTCGACGATGCGTGCTTCATCCACCACTTGATGCTCCAGGTCCGCCGCCAGCTTGCGCCCCAGCTGGCGCATCAGCGCCAGCAATGCCTCCTGCCCCAGCAAGCCGGCCACTTCCGCAATCAGCAGGTTGGCCAGCAACGGGTACTGCCGCGGGAACAGTTCGCGGGCCTGTTCGGTCAGCTCGTGCAACTGCTCCGGGCGGCGCCCGGTGGGCCGGGTAGCGCCACGCTTGACCAGGCCGTCGCGCTCCAGCGCTGCCAGGTGCTGGCGCACCGCCGTGCGGGTGATGGCCAGGGCCTGCGCCAGGTCGTCGATGCTCATGCCGGCCGGCTGGAGCAGCAACGCATGGAGCAGGTCCTGTTGGGTACGGCCCAAGCCTTCGAGCATCAGAATTTGTCCGGGAACTGTTTGACCAACGCCGCAGCCAGGGCGTCGGACAGGGTCAGGATATGCTCGCGCATCATCGCCCAGGTGCGCGCCTCGCCCACGTAGTCAGCGGCCGCCAGCTGGTCGATCTGGGCCACGTGGTGCCCGCCGTGGGCGCTGAGCAGCGTCAGCAGGGTCGGCTCGGGCAGGTTCGGGTTGGCCTTGGCCAGGAACGCGGCGATGGCCTTGGCATTGCTGGTCAGCTCATTGACCGCGGCTTGCTGGCCTTTTTTGTCCTTGGCCACGGTGGCGTCGCTGTAGTGCTTTATGGCGCCCCAGTGGCCGGCCAGCAGTTTCAGCAACTGATCGGCGGCGGGCTGGCCGTACAGTGGGGCAATGCTGTTGGCGATCCTGGTGGCGTCGGTAACCACTTCCTTGGCGGCGACTTCAGCCTCCTTGGCGTTACCGGCCTGGTTGGCGACAGCATAGTTGCGCACCCAGAAGATGTGCTCGACCCAAAGGTCGCGCAGGGCCATGCGCGTGGTCATTGCAGCAGATTCGGCGGGTTTGGCGGCGGGGGTTTCGCTGGAGTAGGAGTAGCTTTGGCTCCATGCCGGCTGGGCGCACAGGGCGAGCAGCAGTAAGGCGGCAATCTTGATGTTCATGACGGCACCCTCCTGGAGGGGGATCGACTGACAAGATTAATTTAAGCATCAAAATATGTTTTTATTGGGTTCAGCCCAGATTTCAGATCAGTGGTTCTCCTGTACCCGGCCTCTTCGCGGGCTTGCCCGCTCCCACAGGTACACCACAGCTTTCGAGAACTGTGATGTACCTGTGGGAGCGGGCGAGCCCGCGAAAGGGCCGGTACAGGCAACAAAAAAGCCACGAGGTCTCCCCCGTGGCTTCTGTCACAACAATGGCCAATTACAGCGCCATGTCATTCTCAGGCTTGCTCTCGACCGGCTGGCTCGGTGCAACCGTGGTGCCGACGCTCTCATCGATCACCGGTGGCTTCTCGAGCTGCAGCACTTCAGCGGTGTAGTTCCACTCGTTCTGGGTGGCCGCCGCCGAGTCGTTCAGCTTGGTGCCGTAGCTTGGCACGATCTGCTTGATCTTGGCCTGCCACTCAGGGGTAGCGACCTTCTCCTTGAACACGGTTTCCAGCACGTTCAGCATGATCGGTGCCGCAGTCGAAGCACCTGGCGATGCACCCAGCAGGCCGGCGATGGTGCGGTCTTCGGAAGCGACCACCTCGGTGCCCAGCTTCAGCACGCCGCCCTTCTCGGCATCACGCTTGATGATCTGCACGCGCTGACCGGCCTGCCACAGGCGCCAGTCTTCCTTCTTGGCGTTCGGGAAGTAGGTGCGCAGGGCTTCGAAACGGTCGTCGTCAGACAGCATCAGCTGGCCAGCGAGGTATTCCACCAGCGGGTACTGATCGATGCCTACCTTGGTCATCGGCCACACGTTGTGGGTGGTGGTGCTGCTCAGCAGGTCCAGGTACGAGCCGTTCTTCAGGAACTTGGTCGAGAAGGTGGCGAATGGGCCGAACAGGATCACGCGCTTGCCATCCAGCACGCGGGTGTCCAGGTGCGGAACCGACATGGGTGGCGCGCCGGTCGAGGCGATGCCGTAGGCCTTGGCCATGTGCTGCATGGCCACGGTCGGGTTCTCGGTCACCAGGAACGAGCCGCCCACCGGGAAGCCTGCGTATTCCTTGGCTTCAGGAATGCCCGACTTCTGCAGCAGCTTCAGCGCGCCGCCGCCGGCACCGATGAACAGGAACTTGGCGTCGGTGGCCGATTCGCTACCGTCCTTCAGGTTCTTGTACTCGACGTGCCACGAGCCGTCCTTGTTGCGGGTGATGTCCTGCACTTCGCTGGACAGCTTCAGGTCGAAGTTTTCCTGGGTTTTCAGGTGGCCGACGAACTGGCGGGTGATCTCGCCGAAGTTGACGTCGGTGCCGATTGGCGTCCAGGTCACGGCCAGCTTCTGGTTAGGGTCGCGGCCTTCCATCATCAGCGGGACCCACTTGGCGATCTGCGCGTGGTCCTCGGAGTACTGCATCGGGCGGAACAGCGGGCTGGCCTGCAGCGCGTCGTAACGCTTCTTCAGGAACTTGATGTTGTCATCGCCCCACACGAAGCTCATGTGCGGCGTGGTGTTGATGAACGAATGCGGGTTCTTCAGCACGCCCTGGCGGACCTGCCACGACCAGAACTGGCGGGAGATCTGGAAGGCCTCGTTGATTTCGATGGCCTTGGTGATATTGACGTTGCCGTCCTTGTCTTCCGGGGTGTAGTTCAGCTCGGCCAGCGCGGAGTGGCCGGTACCGGCGTTGTTCCAGCCGTTGGAGCTTTCTTCGGCCACGCCATCCAGGCGCTCGACCATTTCCATCGACCAGCTTGGCTCCAGCTCGTGCAACCACACGGCCAGGGTCGAGCTCATGATGCCGCCGCCGACCAGCAGCACATCTACTTTCTTGGTTTCTGCGGCGTGCGCTTGCATGACGCTTGCAGCGACAGCCAGACCCAGCAAGGTCTTGCCAGCTTTCTTGAACATTGATCGATTCCAGTCAGGAGAACAGGGGGCGGGCCTGTGGCTGGCCCAAGTAAAGCATGTTCTGCAGCGCAGGCTTGTTGTTGATCATTGTTCAGCAGCCAGAGAACCAGAAAACGACTCGGCCTTTTGTCGAATTGACCGACAAGGCTGAATCGTTTTTCCGATTGTAGCTTAAATGCCAGCACAAACAAATTGCCGGCCCGGGAGTCAAGGTGGCGGGTTGTCTCAGGCCTGTGCGCCCCTTTGGGCGCGGGCTTGCCCGCGAAAGGGCCGGCACAGGCCTGCACAAATACCATTCAAAAAACCGATCACCCGATCGGAATTTTTCGCCTTACAGCCCCGCCCCACCGCTTTATCCTGCGCCCCAGACCCCGACTCAACTCGAACAAAACAGGGCCGCCCAGATGTCATTCAAACGCACCATCCACGCCATCGACACCCATGCCGGCACCCCCATGCGCGTCATCACCGGCGGTGTACCGCACATCCCCGGTGACAGCGTGCACGCCAAGATGAAATGGCCCGAGGCCAACGACGACCAGCTGCGCAAGCTGATGCTGCGTGAGCCGCGCGGCTACCCGGCGCACTGCTGCAACATCATCGTCCCGCCCAGCCACCCCGAGGCCGACGCCGGCTACATCATCATGGAGCAGATCGAGTACCCGGTGATGTCCGGCGGCAACACCATCTCGGTGGTCACCGTGCTGCTGGAGATGGGCATGCTGCCGATGCAGGAGCCGCTCACCGAGCTGGTGCTGGAGGCACCGGCCGGGCTGATCCGCATCAAGGCACGGTGCGAGGGCGGCAAGGTCAAGGCTGTCACCTTCCAGAACGTACCGGCGTTCGCCGCACACATCGATGCCGAAATCGACGTGCCGCACCTAGGCAAGGTGCGTGTGGACGTGGGCTGGGGCGGCATGTTCTATGTGATCGCCGACGTGCGCCAGTTCAAAGGCCTGCAACTGATCCCGCAGCACGGCGCCGAGATCGCCCGGGTATCGTCGATGATCCGCCAGGCGGCCATCGAGCAACTGCCGGTGGCCCACCCCGACTACCCGGGCATCGGCATTACCATCTCGCAGCTGTCCGGCCCCAGCGAAGACCCCAACGCCGACTGGAAGAACGCGGTAACCATGGCCTCCGGCGAGTTCTCGTGGGACGACCCGACCACCTGGACCGGCGCGCTGGACCGCTGCCCCTGCGGCACCGGCACCTCGGCGAAGATGGCCACCCTCCACGCCAAGGGCGAGCTGCCATTGAACCAGGACTTCCGCCATCAGGGCCTGCTCGGCAACATCTACACCGGCCGCCTGATCGATGAAACCAGCATCGGCGGGAACAAGGCCGTGGTGCCGACCATCACCGGCAAAAGCTGGATCTACGGCCTGAACACCTTCGTGCTCGACCACGACGACCCGTTCCCCGAAGGCTTCACCATCGGTGATATCTGGGCCTGAGCCCAGGCCGCGTTCAATGCGCTAGTATCGGCGAGCCGGGCCCGCTGGCTCGCCCTTCACTACTCCACCAGAGCGACGGTCGCACGCCATGAACATCGAGCACTTGCGGGCCTTCATCGAAGTGGCCGCCACCGGCAGCTTCAACAAGGCCGCCGAACGCCTGCACATCACCCAGTCGTCGGTCAGCGCGCGCATCAAGGCCCTGGAAGAACGCCTCAACCGCCCGCTGTTCAGCCGCAGCCGCCATGGCGTGACACTGACCTCCGGCGGCAACCTGTTCTACCGCCATGCGGTGTCGGTAATCAGCACCTGGGAGCGCGCCCAGCACGACGTGGCCCTGCCCACCGACGTGCGCACCACGGTCAGCCTCGGCCTGCCGATGAACCACTGGGGCAACATCACCGCCGACTGGATCGCCTGGATGGAGCAGCACCAGCCGCGGGTCGCCACCCAGGTGCAGTCGGACTATTCGGTGCTGCTGATGAACGAGCTGCGCGAAGGTTTGCTGGACCTGGCGATTCTCTACGAACCGCACCACTGGCCAGACGTGGTGCTGGAGCCGTTCCTCGAAGAACCGCTGCAACTGGTGTCGACCCAGGCCAACACGGTGTTCGCCGGGCATGGCGAGGGCTACGTGTACATCAGCTGGGGCCGTACGTTCAGCGAACAGCACAACGAAGCGTTCCCCGGCGCACGGCGCCATCGGCTGTCCATCACCCAGGAAACCATCGCCCTGGAGTACATCCTCAAGCACGGTGGCTCGGCGTACTTTTCGCAGTTCATGGTCAAGGACCTGCTTGCCGACGGCCGCCTGCATACGGTGGCCGGCGCGCCCGAGCTGAGCGTGCGCACCTACCTGGCGTTCTCCACCCTGCGCGAACGCTCGATCGAAACCATGAAGGCCGTCGAAGGGCTCAAGGCCATCCCCTTCTATACCCAGGGCAAGACCTTCGGCTGAAGTGCCCACAAACAAAAACCCCCGGCCATGTACATGACCGGGGGCCTTGGATCACGCCACAAGCGTCGCGATCAGGGTACCGCCAAGATTACTGCTGCTGAGGCAGTTTATCGATCGGGCCGCAGCCACCGATGATCTTGGAGATGGAAACCGAAGGGTGGAACAGGTAGTCGTAGGTGCAGTTTTTCGGCTGGTTGTAAACCTGGCCAGTGCAACCCGACAGCAGGGCAACACCCGAAACGACAGCAACGGCAACGGTAGCCTTGAACAGCTTTTTCATACTAAGTCCTTTAAATGAATCATCTTCGGCCATCATTCTGATGGCGGCGGGATGATACAGAACCTAGGCATTGGATCCAAGCCGCAAAGTGCACTGGCTGGTTGCACGTGTGCAACAACAAGTTGCCCTTGTAGGAAATTTCTCGCACTTCTGAAAAATCAGAGCTTGTTTCCAATTTCCTGGTAGACGGTTGAAAAGCGGGCCGGTGGCGACGATAGTCTTGAACTCTGCCTACGCACTACCAACAGGAGTTTCCCATGCTCGGCGTCACCGACTACGGCGCGTTCGTCATCGCCTTCATCATCGTCCTGGCCATCCCCGGCCCGGGCAACTTCGCCCTGATCACCGCCACCGGCAAGGGCGGGATCAAGGCCGGCATGGCCGCGACCTGCGGGGTGATCCTGGGTGACCAGGTGCTGCTGTGGCTGGCGGTGGCGGGTGTTGCCACCCTGCTGACTGCCTACCCTGCCGCCTTCCACGTGGTGCAGTGGGCCGGTGCTGCGTACCTGGCCTACCTGGGCCTGCGCATGCTGCTGAGCAAACCCGGTGGCGCGCCGCGGGCCAGCCGCATGGACAACGGCCAGTACCTGCGCCAAACCATGATGATCACCCTGCTCAACCCCAAGGCGATCATGTTCTACATGGCGTTCTTCCCGCTTTTCGTCGACCCGGTGAAGCACCAGGGGCTGGTGACCTTCGGCTTCCTCGCGGCGACAGTGGCGGTGGTGACGTTCCTGTACGGGTTGATTGCCGTGGTGCTGACGCACCAGTTGGCCGAACGCATGCGCGCCAATCCGCGGATTGCCAATATGTTCGAGCGGTTGGCGGGGGCTTGCCTGGTGGGGTTTGGTATCAAGCTGGCGGCGATGCGCTGAAGGCCCTGGGGGGCGCGGTGCGCCCCTTTCGCGACGCAAGGCCGCTCCTACAAGCGATCGCACCAGGCTGGACCTGTGCGCAATCCCATGTAGGAGCGGCCTTGCGTCGCGATGGGCCGCAAAGCGGCCCCGGTCCTACAGCTGAAACTCAGAATTATCCCCTTCCCTGTAGGCCATTTCCCAAACATACTGCCAACCCGCTCAAACTGTTGCGACGGATTGGGTCGCGCTCTAGTCTCGGCTTGTCGTTGTCAACTCAACGACCGGCTTTGACAGGCCGACAACTTCTCCGTGCACGTACACCCGTTATGGCGGCAGTACGTGGGGCACCTCGTGTGCGCCGAGTCTCCGGAGTCCTCGGTCTGTCAACCCGCGTACCGCTGCCACCCTCTTGTTTGACAGCAAGTCCGTAGCAGCTCGACTGACTCTGGAGCTAACTATGCGCAAGATGGTCCCCGATCCACCCCACTCCCTCGATTCCACCCAGGCTCTGCAAGACACCCTGGTCCAGTC
This sequence comes from Pseudomonas sp. B8(2017), assembly GCF_002113575.1. NCBI lineage: Bacteria > Pseudomonadati > Pseudomonadota > Gammaproteobacteria > Pseudomonadales > Pseudomonadaceae > Pseudomonas > Pseudomonas sp. B8(2017). The sequence goes on from NZ_NEIO01000020.1 coordinate 41,139, forward strand.
CTCAGAGTACGTACTCTGCGCCCTGTTCGTGGCCCGCCAATCCGTTCAACTCAAACCCACGGCCCCGAGTTCGATCGTGATGCAGGCCGTGATCCATGAAATGGAGGCGGTACAGGGCCTGGTCGAGTCGGCATTGATGCAATTGCAGATGCAGGCCCATTTACCGGCTGAGCCAAGAACTTTGCACTAGCAGGCCTGGCCTCTTCGCGGGCACGCCCGCTCCCACAAGGGTAATCATTGCCCTCAAGTACTGCACAGTACCTGTGGGAGCGGGCGCGCCCGCGAAGAGGCCGGCCCAGACACCCAAGATTCCAGGGAGAAAAACAATGCCCACCGACGACACAAAGCAACCCACCACAGTCGGCAAGACCTGCTTCTACCAAGGCGAAAACAACACCCACCCGCTGTTCCGCATCGAACCCGGCATCCCCTGCCAGGACGCCCGCGAACAGGCATCCGAACTGATGGGCTACGTCCGCGACCTGATCATCACCGGTTTGATGGATGGCGACCAGAAGCTGATCTGGGCCTCGCATTACCTGAGTGCGATGGCCAAGGCGCTGCTGGATGATGCTGAATTGGGGATGATGAAAAAATAAGGCACAACGAAAAAGCCCCTGAAAACTTTCGTTCCCAGGGGCTTCATCTTGTATGGCGGAGAGATAGGGATTTGAACCCTAGGTACTGTTGCCAGTACAACGGATTTCGAATCCGTCCCGTTCGACCACTCCGGCATCTCTCCAATGCCGCGCATCATACCAGCGTTCTTTTAAAACGCAAACCTTTTTTTAAAAAAAATCGCGTGGTATCAGGCGCTTGCGTGAACGTGCCGCTTACAGCGGCACGCCCAGGCGCTTGGCAACTTCTTCGTAGGCTTCGATCACGTCGCCCAGGCCCTGGCGGAAGCGGTCCTTGTCCATCTTCTTGCGGGTCTCTTTGTCCCACAGGCGGCAGCCGTCCGGGCTGAACTCGTCGCCCAGCACGATCTGACCGTGGAATACGCCGAACTCCAGCTTGAAGTCGACCAGCAGCAGGCCGGCGTCATCGAACAGCTTGCTCAGCACTTCGTTGACCTTCAGCGACAGCTTTTTCATTTCGGCCAACTGCTCGGCGGTGCCCCAGCCGAACGCGACAACGTGGGATTCGTTGATGAAGGGGTCTCCCTTCTCGTCGTTCTTCAGGAACAGCTCGAAGGTGGACGGCTCCAGCTTGATGCCCTCCTCCACGCCCAGGCGCTTGACCAGGCTGCCGGCGGCGTAGTTGCGCACCACGCACTCGACCGGGATCATGTCCAGCTTCTTCACCAGGCACTCGTTGTCGCCCAGCAGCTTGTCGAACTGGGTCGGCACGCCGGCTTCTTCCAGTTTCTGCATGATGAAGGCGTTGAACTTGTTGTTCACCATGCCTTTGCGGTCGAGCTGTTCGATACGCTTGCCGTCGAACGCCGAAGTGTCGTTACGGAACAGCAGGATCAAGCGGTCGGCGTCGTCGGTCTTGTAAACCGATTTGGCCTTGCCGCGGTAGAGTTCGTCGCGTTTTTCCATGATTGGGCTCCGCTTGCTTGAGGTGTTGGGCTAGGCGATTTCGCGCCAGTCGAGCCCGTGTTCCTGATTCGCCACCTGGAGCCAGTCCGGGTCGCACCCAAGGGTGTCGACGAAGCACTGGCGAGCCAAGTGTGGCAGGTTGTTCTTGCTGCTGAGGTGGGCCAGCACCAGGTGTTGCAGGTTGCTCCAGCCCAACTCGTGCACCAGGCGCGCGGCCTGGTGATTGTTCAAATGCCCTTGCATGCCACCCACCCGCTGCTTCAGGAAGGCCGGGTAGTGACCGCGTGCCAGCAGGTCGCGGCAGTGGTTGGCCTCGATCAGCAGTGCATCCAGGCCCTGATAACGCTCCAGCAGCAGCGCGTCGTACGAGCCCAGGTCGGTCAGCATGCCGAAGCGCCGCTGGCCGTCGCTGACCACGTACTGCAGCGGCTCGTAGGCGTCGTGCTCGACCCGAGCCGCGGTCACTTCCAGGCTGCCGATACGCAGGCTTTCGCCACAAGCGAGAAAACCGGCCACCTCCACCGGCTTGCGCATGCCGCGCAAGGTCCCCTGGCTGAGGTAGACCGGTACATTGTAGCGCCGTGACAGCAAGCCGACCCCATGCACGTGGTCGGCATGTTCGTGGGTGACCAGTACCGCACTGAGCTGGGCCGCCGACACGCCGAGCAGCGCCAGGCGCCGCTCGGTCTCGCGCAGGGAAAACCCGCAATCGACCAGGATGAACGTGTCACCACTGGCGATCAGCGTGCCGTTTCCCTGGCTGCCGCTTCCGAGTACCGCGAAGCGCACTTAGCCCAGGTGGTCCTGAATGGCGCTCAGCACGCGGCGGGCGACATCGGCCGGGGCCACGGTGTTGATGTTCTTCTCGACCGTGACCTGCACGCTCTCACCCACCTTGCTCAGGCGAACCTGGTAGCGCTCGGCACGGGCTTCACGCTCTTCCTTGGTAGGCTCGCTGCCGAACATGCGGCCGAAGAAGCCAGGCTGGTTCTGCTTGTCTTCAGGCTTTTCAGACAGGTTGATGTAGTACAGGCCCAGGCTGCGGTTGATGTCCTCGACACGCCACTCGCCACCCTGCTCCAGGGCACGGCCCACGCTGGACCAGGCGCGGTCCAGGTCGGCGCCCAGGTACAGCACCGGGTTGCCGCTGCCGTCTTCGCTCAGGCTGACGCGGCTTGGCGCGTCGAAATCGCGCGCGGCCAGCAGCGATACCGAACCGCCCTTCTCGGCGCTGCGGTTCATGCTGGCAAGCATTTCGTCGACCAGCAGGGCATCGGCACCGGTGTTGCTGGAGGTGGACGGGAAATCGGGCTCGGCAGTGCTGCCGGCCGGGCGCTCGACGCTGACCACATACACCTCGGAGGTGTTGCGCTGCACGCCAGGCTCCATGCGCACACGCACGCGCACTTCGCTGTCAGCGCTGCTGGCAGTGCTGGCCAGGCGCTGGCCGAGCGAAGCCGACAGTTCGTCGAAACGCTGCCAGGTGGTATTGAATTCACCGGTCTGCGGGCGCTCTTCGGCGATGCGGAAGCCGTTGTCCTCGAAGAACTGGCGAGCCACCGGCCATACCTCGGCCGGCGAATGCTGGGCCAACACCCAACGGCTGCTGCCGCTGCGCTGCAGGCTGTAGTCGGTAACCTGGGCGGCGCCACCGGTCATCGGTTGCGGGCGCGGCACCTCGAACTCGCCGGTGGCGCTGTCGTCGGCGACGTTGCGCGGGATCGGCAGCAGCGGGTCAAGGCGCTTGACGTTGCTGGCGTCCGGCGGCAGCTGCATCGGCGCAGTCGGGCGCGCCTGCAGGTAATCGCTGCCGCGGTCGCGGAAATAGCCATCCTCGCCCCACAGCCAGCCACACCCACTGGTGCTGGAGATGATCAGGGCAAGGGCGGAAAGACCAGCCAGTCGCTTCATGCGGTGTACTTCCTCTTAAACCAGTACGCCGGACTGGCGCAAGGCAGTACGGACTTTTTCGTGACAGCCTTCGCTCAGCCAGGTCAGCGGCAGGCGAATGCCTTTGTGCATCAGGCCCATTTCGACGAGTGCCCATTTCACCGGGATCGGGTTGGACTCGCAGAACAGGTCTTTGTGCAGCGGCATGAGTTTTTCGTTGATTGCGCGGGCCTTCTCGGCATTGCCCTCAAGGGCGGCCTCGCACAGGTCGGCCATTTCGCGCGGGGCGACGTTGGCGGTGACGGAAATGTTGCCCTTGCCGCCCATCAGGATCAGCTCGACGGCGGTCGGATCGTCGCCGGACATGACGATGAAGTCTTTGTCGACGCCATCGAGGATGGCCTTGGCGCGTACCAGGTCGCCGGTGGCTTCCTTGATACCGATGATGTTCTTGACCTTCGACAGGCGGATCACGGTATCGGCCTGCATGTCGCAGGAGGTGCGGCCGGGTACGTTGTAGAGGATCTGCGGGATGTCGACGGCTTCGGCGATGTGCTTGAAGTGCTGGTACAGGCCTTCTTGCGTCGGCTTGTTGTAGTACGGCACTACCAGCAGGCAGGCGTCGGCGCCGGCGCTCTTGGCGTTCTGGGTCAGGTGCACGGCTTCGGCAGTGGAGTTGGCACCGGTACCGGCGATGACCGGGATGCGGCGGGTGCTGCGCTTGACGCGCTCGACCACGTGCTTGATGACCAGGATGTGTTCTTCGACATCCAGCGTGGCGGACTCACCGGTGGTGCCGACAGCGACGATCGCATGGGTGCCGTTTTCCAGGTGGAAGTCTACAAGTTTGTCGAGGCTTTCCCAGTCGAGACGCCCTTGTGCATCCATGGGAGTGACCAATGCCACCATACTGCCCGCAATCATGTAACTGCTCCTGCCGGAAAAAGAGAGCGGTAATGGTACTGGGGGCATCGGCCTTGCACAAGCGAAGCAGGCGGGCGGAGCATTCCCCTCGGCGCCTTATTTCGCTACCCTTGATGCTTTGATCGGTGCAGCGCGGCCCGCCGGGCCGTCGACCTTGCTCCCCGCCAGCGTCCACGACCTCGCATGCGAGCCCCGGGCCCTGCCGACAGGAGGCTTTCGCCCGTCCTGTGCCGACCGCTCATCGCTTTAGGAATGCTGCATGTCCACCCCCACCGTCCGCGAACAATTCCTTGTCATCAGTGCCCTGGGCCCCAACCCCATGGAGCTGGCCAACGTCCTCAGCCGCGCTGCCTTCGAAAACCGCTGCGCGGTGGTCACCTCGCGCCTGAGCCGCCACGGCGAGACCAGCGCCCTGGTACTGCAGGTAGGCGGCAGCTGGGACGCCCTGGCGCGCCTCGAAGCCATGCTGCCGGGCCTGGGCAAGAAGCACGGCCTGACCCTGGATGTGGTGCGCAGCGCCGACCAGGAAGTGCGCCCGCAGGCCCTGCCCTACGTGGCCTACGTCAGCGCCGCCTACCGGCCGGACATCATCAACGAGCTGTGCCAGTTCTTCCTCGACCACCGCGTCGAGCTGGAAGCCATGACCTGCGATACCTACCTGGCACCGCAGACCGGCAGCAGCATGCTCAACGCCCAGTTCACCGTGATTCTGCCGGCCGGCACCCAGATCAGCTGGCTGCGTGACCAGTTCCTGGACTTTGCCGATGCCCTGAACCTCGATGCGCTGATCGAGCCATGGCGTCCACAGAACCCAATGTAAGGAAACCGACCATGGCCGTAGCACTCGACCAACCCGTTGCCGACTTCCAGGCCCAGGCCACCAGCGGGCAAACCGTCAGCCTGGCCGAGCTCAAGGGCCAGCAAGTGGTGGTGTACTTCTACCCGAAGGACAGCACCCCGGGCTGCACCACCGAAGGCCAGGGTTTCCGTGACCAGCACGATGCCTTTGCCGCAGCCAACACCGTGGTGTTCGGCGTGTCGCGCGATGGCATCAAGTCGCACGAGAACTTCAAGGCCAAGCAAGGCTTCCCGTTCGAGCTGATCAGCGACAAGGACGAAGCCCTGTGCCAGCTGTTCGATGTGATCAAGCTGAAGAAGCTGTATGGCAAGGAATACATGGGCGTTGACCGCAGCACCTTCCTGATCGACAAGGACGGTGTGCTGCGCCAGGAATGGCGCGGGGTGAAGGTGCCCGGGCATGTGGATGCAGTACTGGCTGCTGCCCAGGCCCTGAACAAGGCTTGAGATCGTTGGGGGCGCTTTGCGCCCCTTTCGCGACACAAGGCCGCTCCTACAGGAAATCGCGTATCCCTGTAGGAGCGGCCTTGTGTCGCGATGGGCTGCAAAGCAGCCCCAAAATTACAGCATCGGTGACACACTAGGCTCCTGCCGCGGCCAGGCATCCAGCACAGCCTTGATCAGCGTCGCCAGCGGGATGGCAAAGAAGATCCCCCAGAACCCCCACAACCCGCCAAACAGCAACACCGCGCAGATGATCGCCACCGGGTGCAGGCTCACCGCCTCGGAGAACAGCAGCGGCACCAGCACGTTGCCGTCCAGCGCCTGGATGATCGCGTACACCGTCATCAGGTAGATGAACTGGTCACCCCAGCCCCACTGGAACAATGCGATCAACGTCACCGGCACGGTCACCACCACCGCGCCCACGTACGGCACCACCACCGAAAGCCCCACCAACAGCGCCAGCAACGCGGCGTAGTTGAGCCCCAGACTGATGAAGGCGATGTAGGTGGCGATGCCGCAGATCAGGATCTCGATGCCCTTGCCTCGGATGTAGTTGGCGATCTGCCGGTTCATCTCGCTGCCCACCCGGTTCAGCAGGCTGCGTTGGCGTGGCAGGTAGCCGCTTACCCAACGGCCGATCAGTTCGCGGTCCTTGAGAAAGAAAAACACCAGGATCGGCACCAGCACCAGGTAGATCATGGCGTTGACCAGCAGCGGCAGGCTCGATAGCGAGAAGGTCAGCGCCCACTGGCCGAACTTGCCGATTTCCCCGCGCACCGACTCGATGGCATGCAGCACCTGCTCGTCCGACACCAGGTGCGGGTAGCGCTCGGGCAACAGCAACAACAGCGACTGCCACTTGCCGAGCATGCCCGGCAGTTCGTTGAACAGGGTGATCAACTGGTGCCACAGCAGCGGCACCAGCACCAGCATGAACACCGCCAGCGCGCCCATGAACAGGGCAAACACCAGCATCACCGCCAACCGGGTGGGTACCCGCAAGCGCTCCAGGGCATTGACCAGCCCCTGCATCAGAAACGCCAGCACCATGCCCGCCAGCACCGGCGCAAGCATGCCACCGAGGGTGAGTACCGCAGTAAAAGCCAGGAACAACAGGACCGCCAGCACCACCGCTTCCTCATCGGAGAAGTAGCGCTGCATCCAGTCGCGAAGCACTTTGAACATTGACGATCCTTGGAAAGACTCAGGCCTTGCGCAGCCAGTAAGTGTAGGTACCGGCCTCGGCCGTTTCCCGCAGCAGGGTATGACCGGCCAACTGGGCGAAAGTGCGGAAGTCGCGCTGGGAGCCGGCGTCGGTGGCAATTACCTTGAGCACCGCGCCGCTGGCCAGGCGGTTGAGCTCCATCTTGGCCTTCAGCAGCGGCAAAGGGCAATTCAGCCCGCTGGCGTCCAGTTCGGCGTCACAGGTCAGGGTTTCACTCATTGCGGGGCTCTCCAAAGGCATTGCCAGGCTGTATCTGGATTTGGCCGGCTAGGATAGCGCCACTGGTCGCCAACGTGTGAGCCCGCTACAGTAGGTATCTTTGACCGACGCGAGCTTCATGCATGAATCTACTGCGCCCTACCCTGCTGACGCTGGCCTGCCTGTTGGCCCTTCCCGGCCATGCTGACGACCTGCCATCACTGGGTGATGCCAGTTCCGCGATCGTCTCGCCGCAACAGGAGCACCAGCTCGGCCGTGCCTGGCTGAGCCTGCTGCGCGGCCAGGTCAACCAGCTCAACGACCCGCAGCTGAAGGACTACGTCGAAACCAGCGTGTACCGCCTGGCCGAAACCAGCCAGCTGCAGGACCGCCGCCTGGAATTCATCCTCATCGATAGCCGCGAGCTCAACGCCTTTGCCGCCCCCGGCGGCATCGTCGGGGTCAACGGCGGGCTGTTCCTCAACGCCCAGACCGAAGGCGAGTACGCCTCGGTACTGGCCCACGAACTGGCGCACTTGTCGCAGCGCCACTTCGCCCGCGGCGTAGAGGCCCAGCAGCGCATGCAACTGCCAATGATGGCAGCGCTGCTGGCCGGTATCGTGCTGGCGGCCGGTGGCGGCGGTGATGCCGGTATCGGTGTGATCGCCGGCACCCAGGCGGCGGCGATCCAGGAGCAGCGGCGCTTCTCGCGGCAGAACGAACAGGAAGCCGACCGCATCGGCATCCAGAACCTGGAAAAAGCCGGCTACGACCCGCGCAACATGCCGACCATGTTCGAGCGCCTGGCCCGGCAGTACCGCTACGACGCCAAGCCGCCGGAATTCCTGCTGACCCACCCGGTAACCGAGTCGCGTATCGCCGACACCCGCAACCGCGCCGAGCAGGCCCCCAAGGGCGGCGTCGAGGACAGCATGCGCTACCAGCTGATCCGTGCCCGGGTGGCGCTGACCTACGAAGGCACCCCGGGGCTGGCGGCCAAACGCTTCCGCGCCCAGCTGGACGAAGACCCCAAGCTGGACGCCGCGCGTTACGGCCTGGCCCTGGCGCAGATCAAGGGCGGACAGCTGAACGAGGCGCGCGAACTGCTCAAGCCGCTGCTGGCCAAGGCACCCAACGACATTACCTACAACCTGGCGCAGATCGACCTGGACATCACCAACAACCGCCTGGCCGACGCGCAGCAGCGCGCCGAACGCATGCAGGGGTTGTACCCGGGCAACTACCCGCTGAAGCAGGTGCGTGCCGATCTGCTGGTGAAGCTGAACAAGCCCGCCGAGGCGGAAAAGGTGCTGAACGAACTGGTGAAGAGCCGGCCGGATGACCCGGACGTGTGGTACGACATGGCCGAAGTGCGGGGCCTTTCGGGCAATACCATTGGCTTGCACCGGGCGCGGGCCGAGTACTTCACCTTGGTGGGCGATTTCGACCAGGCGATCCAGCAGCTGGATTACGCCAAGCGCCGGTCGGGTGGGAACTTCCCGCTGGCAGCACAGATTGACCAGCGCCAGCGAGAGATCATGGAGCAGCAGCGCATGGTTCAGGAAATGATGGGGCGTTGAGGGCCCTTTCGCGGGCACGCCCGCTCCCACAGGTACTGCACCGCTTGTAAGGGCGGTACAGTACCTGTGGGAGCGGGCGTGCCCGCGAAGAAAGCGACGCGGTATATCGTCAGGCGTTACCGGACAATTTCAGGCGCGCTGCCTGGGTAAAGTCCAGCATCCGGTTCAGCGGCTTGATCGCCTTCGGCACCAGCGCCGGGTCGACAAAGATCTCGTTCGTGCCATTACGCAGGCAATCCAGCACACGCTCCAGGGTGTTCATCGCCATCCACGGGCAGTGCGCGCAGCTGCGGCATGCCGCGCCGTTACCGGCGGTGGGGGCTTCGACGAACTCCTTGTCCGGGCACAGCTGCTGCATCTTGTAGAAGATGCCGCGATCGGTGGCGACGATGAAGGTCTTGTTCGGCAGGGTCTGGGCAGCCTTGATCAGCTGGCTGGTGGAGCCCACCGCGTCGGCCAGCTCGATCACCGCTTCCGGCGACTCGGGATGCACCAGAATCGCCGCATCCGGGTACAGCGCCTTCATGTCGGCCAACTGGCGCGACTTGAACTCTTCGTGAACGATGCAGGCACCGTCCCACAGCAGCATGTCGGCACCGGTTTGCTTCTGGATGTAACGCCCCAGGTGCTGGTCCGGGCCCCAGATGATGGTCTCGCCGTTGTCCATCAGGCTTTCGACAATTTCGAGTGCACAGCTCGAGGTCACCACCCAGTCGGCGCGGGCCTTCACGGCAGCGGAAGTGTTGGCGTAGACCACCACGGTACGCTCGGGGTGCTGGTCGCAGAAGGCCGAGAACTCTTCTACCGGGCAGCCCAGGTCGAGCGAGCAGGTGGCCTCCAGGGTCGGCATCAGCACGCGTTTTTCCGGGGTGAGGATTTTCGCCGTTTCGCCCATGAAGCGCACACCGGCAACGATCACGGTTTCGGCCGGGTGGTTCTTGCCGAAGCGGGCCATTTCCAGCGAGTCGGACACGCAGCCGCCGGTTTCTTCGGCCAGCGCCTGGATGACCGGGTCACAGTAATAGTGGGCGACCAGCACGGCGTTCTGGGCCTTGAGCTCGGCAGCGATGGCCGCACGGTATTCGGCCTCCTGCTCGGCTGTCAGCGGGTTTGGCTGCTTGGCGTCGAGGTGGGCCTGAACCAACAGGCGTTCGGAAATCTGGGTCATGATCGCTGGACCTGCAGGCGCGTGCGCGCGTCAAATCGAGTGTATCACCCGGCCCTGACAGATCGGCTAAGGGTGCCGGACGGCACGAAGGCCGCCACGGCCCTCTGCGGGCGCGGATTATTATCGGAGGCCGAAGGCTACAGACAATCCAGCGATTTCTAAAGTGGTTTTTGTGTTGCCTGTGCAGGCCTCTTCGCGGGCACGCCCGCTCCCACAGGTACAGCGCTGCCCTCGGGGGCAAAGAGTAACCTGTGGGAGGAACAGGAGAAACGATCAGCCCTGCGGCGACAGGGCCGCCAGCTGCGCCGCCATGAGCATGGCGAACTCTTCCACGGTCATCTTCTTGCCGTTGAAGTCGACCATGCCGTCGGCATAGTGCAGGCTGCTCACCACATCATTGCCCTGCACGGTGGCCATGCCACTCTGCAGCGCCATCATGCCGACCATTTCCCCGGCCTGGCTCGATTGCATGGCAATGGCCTGGGCGTCGGTCTGGCCATCCAGCAGCGCCTGCAAGGTTGCCAGGTCACCGATCATCGGCTTGGACAACGACAGCTTGCTCTTCACCTCGGTGATCAGTTGCTTGCTCAACTGGTCAGGCGGCAGGTCGAAGCTGGCCGGGGCGGAGAAGCCCATCGACAGGTCAAAGCGGCTTTCGCCATTGGCGGTCCTGAACGACAGGTTTTCCACCGCCACCCGGGGCTTGGCAGCCAGCAGTTTCTGCAGCTCGCCCTGGAACCTGGCCTTCTCCTCATCGTCCATCTGGATTTCCGGCACCGGCTGGCCAGCGGCAGCCGCGGCCTCGAATTCCGGCAGGTGCGCCTGGTACCACGTCGACAGCGCCTGTAGCGCCGGCGCGTTGACCGACGTGATGCTCACCGCCATCTGCGCCTTGCCCACCGCACGACCATCCCAGGTGATATCCCCGACCTTGTACTCCACGCGGCCACCCACGGTATCCGGGCCGTCAAGGGTTTGCAGGGCATTCTGCTCCAGCCCCTTGACCACCAGCACCTGCTGTTTGGGCCCCAGGGTGACCTTGGTTTCGGCCAGCGCCAGGTCGACGTTGCCCACGTAGATGGCCTGGTGCGCGGTGGCCGCCAGCTGGCCGCCGACCTTCAGGCCATTTAGCTCGAAGGTGGCAGGCGGCTGGTCATCGCGTACCAGTTTCATCACGAACCGATCGGCCTGGCCGTGGAAGCTCAAGGCCTTGCCTTCCTGGTCACCACTGACTTGCAGTTGCATGCCCGAGAAATCGAGGCTGTTGCCATCCGCTTCGTCGAGCTTGACCGGTGCCAGCTGCACCTGGCTGACCACATTGCCGTCGTAGCCCAGGCTGGTCTGTGCGCTGACCGGGGCCTGCTCGCCCGCTGCGGCGAACCACGGCGCGGTGGCGTCGTCCTTCTGCAGCGTGCTGTTGCTGACTGCCAGCACCGGCATCAGCTTCAGTGCCTTTACCCGCGACCAGGGGAACGGGCCGTGCTCGATCTGGTCGGTCACGCCAACATCGAAATTCACCACTTCGCCTTCGCCCAGGTTGATATCGCGGGCCTTGAGCCGGTACTGGGCGGTACTGCTGAAGAAATGCTGCTCCAGCGACACCCGTTCGATGCTCATGCTGCCACCGGTACTCACCAGGGCCTTCTTGAGTTCCGCGTTGCTGCGGACCAGGGCGTTGTCCAGCTCCGCAGGCAGCTGCTTGCCGGTGTACCAGGCGCCAGCGGTGGTTGCGACGGCGATGGCGATAGCCAGGCCGGAAAGGATGCCAACTGATTTCTTCATGAATAGAACCGATTGCTGTCCATATGGGCTTCGTAGGCGGCCAAGGGCCACACAGGACGCCAAGAGTACCACTGCAGCCCAGCCCTGGCGCTGGCCAGACTCGAGAAATCCGTTTTTTGGGAAACGCCTGACAGACCTTCCAAGGGAAACCGACATTCGTTAATTTTTGCGAACACCAGAATTGATCATAACCGCAAAAAAACGCGCAAAAACCGAACAAAACCCCACTTTAATCGATAAATATTTCAATCCAGCAACATCTTGTCATGTTTAACTTGACACTAAGCTACCCATCGTTTTTTATTTTCACCACTTTGCGCGCTCCCCCGCGCCCCCGCTGCTCCAACAATAAAGGTGAACAACATGGAGCCCACCCGCTCGCCCTTGCCGCATGCGCAGTACACCGTGCCCGCCGTTTACGCCCAGCCGCAGGAGCCATGCCAGCATGCAGCCTGACCACAGCGCTTCCGGCAACGGCCAACTCCGTAAAACCCTGCGTCTCTGGCACGTGATCATCATCGGTCTGGCCTACCTGACCCCGATGACCGTGTTCGACACCTTCGGTATCGTTTCCGGGATTACTGCCGGCCACGTACCCAGCGCCTACATCCTGGCACTGGCCGGGATCCTGTTCACCGCCGTGAGCTACGGCACCCTGGTAAGGCGCTTCCCGCAATCGGGCTCGGCCTACACCTACACCCAACGTGCGATCAACCCGCACGTCGGCTTCCTGGTCGGCTGGTCGTCGTTGCTGGACTACCTGCTGCTGCCAATGGTCAACGCCTTGCTGGCCAAGCTGTACCTTTCGGCCATGTTCCCGGAAGTACCGGAGTGGATGTGGGTGGCTGGCTTCGTCACCCTGATCAGCCTGATCAACATGCGCAGCGTGAACCTGGTGGCGCACTTCAACCTGCTGTTCGTGGCCGTGCAGGTGGCGATCATCGCCGTGTTCATTTACCTGTGCGTGCGCGGCCTGGACCAGGGTGAAGGGCTGGGTACCGCCTGGAGCCTGCTGCCGTTCGCCGACGACCAGACCCAGCTCAGCGCCCTGGCCGCCGGTGCGACCATCCTGTGCTTCTCGTTCCTCGGCTTCGACGCGGTCACCTGCCTGTCCGAAGAAACCCGCGACCCGGGCAAGACCATCCCTCGCGCGATCTTCCTCACCGCCCTGATTGGCGGCCTGGTGTTCATCACCGTGTCGTACTTCATCCAGGCCTACTTCCCGACCATGTCCCGCTTCCACGACCAGGAAGCGGCACTGCCGGAAATCGCCCTGTACGTCGGCGGCAAGCTGTTCCAGTCGATCTTCATAGCCTGCACCGTGATCAACACCATCGCCTCGGGCCTGGCCTCGCAGACCAGCGTGTCGCGCCTGCTGTACGTGATGGGCCGCGACAACGTGATCCCGGCCAGCCTGTTCGCCCGCCTGCACTCGCGCTACAAGACGCCGGTGCTGAACATCGCGGTGGTGGGGCTGATTTCGCTGTCGGCGATCTTCTTCGACCTGGTCACCGCCACCTCGATCATCAACTTCGGTGCGCTGGTCGCGTTCAGCTTCGTCAACCTGTCGGTGATCAACCACTGCTACCTGCGCGAAGGCAAGCGCCAGGGCCTGGCCAACCAGCTGACATACCTGGTGGCACCCACCATCGGCTTCTGCATCATCGTCTCGCTGTGGCTGGACCTGAACGCACACTCGCTGCTGTTCGGTGGCGTCTGGGCACTGCTCGGCCTGCTGTACCTGGCCTGGCTGACCAAAGCCTTCAGGGACTCCCCGCCCAACTACATCGCTGAATGACCCATGCTGCCGACAACGCCCGCGCCTGATCGCGGGCGTTGCATTTGATCGATAAGGAAAGCCCTCATGCCGCTGCGTCGCCTCTCCATCCAGTGGAAGATCACCCTGCTCGCCGGCCTGTGCCTGCTGGCCATTGTCGCCCTGCTGGTAACCACATCGCTGGCCCAGGCGCGGCGCAGCGCGGCATTGGTCAACCAGGCCAACACCGAAATGCTCGACAGCAGCGCACGCCTGCGCCTGCAGGCCCATGCCGAAACCCAGGCCCTGCGCATCCAGCGCTATTTCATGGACGCCTACCAGTACGGCAATGGCTTTGCCCGCCTGGTGCAGGTGCTCAAGGCCCGTGGCGGCAACGACCTGCGCGCCGAACTGACGCGCCAGGCCCGCGCCAGCCTGGCCGGCAACCCGGATGTGATCGGCCTGTACCTGGTGTTCCAGCCCAACGCCCTGGACCCGGACAGCCAGTACCTCGGCCAGGATGCAATGGGCAGCAATGAGAGCGGGCGCTTCTCGCTGTACTGGTCACAACCCCGCCCAGGCACCCTGGAGCTTGAAGCCATGCCGGAATCAATGCTCGGTGACACCAGCATCGGCAGCAACGGTGTGGCGAAGAACCGCTGGCTGACCTGCCCGCAGGACACTGCCAGAACCTGCATGCTCGAGCCATACCTCGACGAAGTGAATGGCCGCCAGGTGCTGATGACCAGCATCGCCCTGCCGCTGCTGGAGCACGGCAAGGTGGTCGGCGTGGTCGGCCTGGACATCGGCCTGGCCAACCTGCAACAGCTGAGCCTGGACGGCCGCCGGGAACTGTTCGACGGCCAGGGCCAGGTCAGTATCGCCAGCGCGGCCGGCCTGCTGGCCGGCAACAGCCGCGACGACAGCAAGCTCGGCGAGCCCATGGACAAGGCGGTAGCCGACGGCCTGCTGCGTGTTGCCCACCCGTTCACGCCAATCCCTGATGCCGCCCCTTGGCAGGTATTGTTGGAACTGCCGGAAAGCGTGCTGCAGGCGCCTGCCGTCGCCCTCAACCAGCGCCTGGATGCGCACAACCACAGCGCCAACCTCACCAGCCTGCTGGTTGGCCTGGGCGCTGCGGTAGTCGGTTTGCTGCTGGTGTGGCTGACCGCGCGCGGGGTGACCCGGCCAATCCTGGCCGTGGCCGCGCGCCTGGAAGACATCGCCAGCGGCGAAGGCGACCTTACCCGCCGCCTGGACTACGCCCGCCAGGACGAACTGGGCCAGCTTACCGGTTGGTTCAACCGCTTTCTCGACAAACTGCAGCCGGTCATAGCCCAGGTCAAAGGCTCACTGCAGGAAGCCCGCGGCACCGCCGACCAGTCGGCAGCCATCGCCAGCCAGACCAGCAACGGCATGCAGCAACAGCACCGCGAAATCGAACAGGTGGCCACCGCCGCCAATGAAATGAGCGCCACCGCTCTGGATGTCGCCCATAACGCTTCGCAGGCGGCCCAGGCCGCACGCGCTGCCGACCAAGCCAGCCGCGAGGGCCTGCAACTGATCGACAGCACCCGCCAAGGCATCGACCGCCTGGCCGCCGGCATGAACACCGCCATGGGCGAGGCACGCGCGCTGGAAGGCCGCAGCGGGCAAATCGGTTCGGTGCTGGAAGTGATCCGCACCATTGCCGAGCAAACCAACCTGCTGGCGCTCAACGCCGCCATCGAAGCTGCCCGCGCAGGCGAAGCCGGGCGTGGTTTTGCCGTGGTGGCCGATGAAGTGCGTGGCCTGGCCCAGCGCACCCAGGTGTCGGTGGAGGAAATTCGCCAGGTCATCGAAGGCTTGCAGCAAGGCACCCAGGATGTGGTGGGCGCCATGCACGAAGGCCAGCGCCAGGCCCAGGATAGCGCCGCGCGGATGGAACAGGCGCTGCCGGCGCTACAACGTATTGGCGAGGCAGTGGCGGTGATCAGCGACATGAACCTGCAGATTGCCTCGGCGGCTGAAGAGCAGAGCGCCGTAGCCGAAGAGGTGAACCGCAATGTGGCCGGCATTCGCGATGTGACCGAATCGCTGGCAGGCCAGGCCGATGAGTCAGCGCGGATCAGCCAGGCCCTGAACCGGCTGGCCAACCAGCAGCAGGCGCTGATGGAGCAGTTCCGCGTCTAACCTGTCAGGGCCTCTTCGCGGGTGAACCCGCTCCCACAAGGTCCGGCGCTGCCTTCAAGGTCGGAGCATAACCCTGTGGGAGCGGGTTTACCCGCGAAGAGGCCAGCACATACAACATAGCAGCAGGGCTATTTACCGAGCACAATCATGCAAACCCCAACCAGATCTTCCTTCTTCGACATCACCAGCGAACAGGGCCTGTTACGCACCTCGATCGCCGTCACCCTGTTCATCGCCATCATCGGCATCGCCTTCGGCCTGGCCTCCGGCTCGTTCTCCATCGTGTTCGACGGCGTCTATTCGCTGGTCGATGCCAGCATGAGCGGGCTGTCGCTGGTGGTGGTCAGGCTGATTACCGCGCACACCACCAGCGTGCAGATGTCACGCAAGTTGCGCGAGCGCTTCACCATGGGCTTCTGGCACCTGGAGCCGATGGTGCTGGCGCTCAACGGCATCCTGCTCAGCGGCGTGGCCATCTATGCGCTGATCAACGCCGTCAGCAGCCTGCTGCAAGGCGGGCGCCACCTGGAGTTCGGCATCGCCATGGTCTACGCGGTACTGACCGTGATCGCCTGCGTGACCATCGCCATTGTCGAGGCCCGCGCCAACCGCAAGCTCGGCTCGGATTTCGTGCGCATGGACGTCAAGGGCTGGGTGATGTCGGCCAGCATCACCGCCGCGCTGCTGATCGCCTTCTGCTTTGGCTATGCGGTGCAGGGCACATCGTTGGAGTGGGTGTCGCCGTATATCGACCCGGCGGTGCTGGCGCTGGTCTGCCTGGTGATCGTGCCGTTGCCGATGTCGGTGGTGCGCCAGGCCCTTTCGGAAATTTTCCTGGTGACCCCTGGCGACCTCAAGCTGCACGTGGATGAAGTCGCCAAGGCCTTCGTCGCACGCCACGGATTGCAGTCGTACCGCGCGTATGTGGCCAAGGTCGGGCGCTCGCGGGAGATCGAACTGTATTTCATCGTGCCGAAGGCCATGGCCGCGAAAGCCATCGATGAATGGGATGCGTGGCGCAACGAGATCGGTGATGCCGTGGGTGGTGAAGGGCCGGACCGCTGGCTGACGGTGGTGTTTACCGGGGATCCGGAGTGGGCTGAATAAGCTGGGGGCGCTCTGCGCCCCTTTCGCCGGCAAGCCAGCTCCCACCTCGACCGCATTAGCCTCGAGTCATGCGCAAGCCCTGTGGGAGCTGGCTTGCCGGCGATGAGGCCAGAACAAGCAGCCGAAAACGAAAAAGCCCGCGACCGTTGCCGGTAGCGGGCTTTGACGTACTGCGTATGGTGGGTCGTGTAGGATTCGAACCTACGACCAATTGGTTAAAAGCCAACTGCTCTACCAACTGAGCTAACGACCCGTTGGATGGCGCGTATAATACTGATTTCTAACGGGAAATCAACACCCCATCAAACTTTTTTCAAAAATACCGCGTCGGGTCTTCGACTCCGGCGGCCTTGAAGCCGTCGGCACGCAGGCGGCAACTGTCGCATTTGCCGCAGGCACGGCCGTCATCGTCGGCCTGGTAGCAGGAAACGGTCAGGCTGTAATCCACGCCGCGAGCCATACCGGCCTGCACGATCTGCGCCTTGCTCATGTTCTGCAGCGGCGCCTGGATGCGGAAGCCCTGCCCTTCGACGCCAGCCTTGGTCGCCAGGTTGGCCATGCGCTCGAAGGCTTCGACGAACTCGGGGCGGCAATCGGGGTAGCCGGAGTAATCCACGGCATTCACACCAATGAAGATGTCACGGGCTTCCAGCACCTCTGCCCAGCCCAGGGCCAGGGACAGGAACACGGTGTTGCGCGCCGGCACGTAGGTGACCGGGATGCCTTCACCCGGGGTTTCCGGCACGTCGATGCTGCTGTCGGTCAATGCCGAGCCGCCGATGCCGTCCAGGTTCAGGCCAATTACCTTGTGCTCGACCACGCCCAGGTCGCGGGCAACGCGGGCGGCGGCGTTCAGTTCGGCGCGGTGGCGCTGGCCGTAGTCGAAACTCATGGTGTAGCAGCTGTAGCCTTCGGCCTTGGCCATGGCAACCACGGTGGCCGAGTCCAGGCCGCCGGACAGCAGGATTACTGCGCGTTTGTCGGTCATGTGTGCTTGCTCCTCAATCAACGTCCGGGTTCGTCGTTCCACAGCAGCTTGTGCAGTTGCAGCTGGAAACGTACGGGCAGGTTGTCGGCGACGATCCAGTCCGCCAGCTCGCTGGCGTTCACCTGGTGGTGGCTGGGCGAGAACAGCACCTCGCCGGCACGCTCGGCCAGGTTGTACTGGATCAGCTTGGAGACCGCCCAGTCGTAGTCCTCGCGGGAACAGATGACGAACTTGACCTGGTCGTTGCGGGTCAGCTGCTCTATGTTCTCGTAGCGGTTACGGTGCGACTCTTCGGAGCCAGGGGTCTTCAGGTCGACCACGCGGCTGACGCGGGTGTCGGTGCCGGCAATATCCAGCGCGCCGCTGGTTTCCAGCGACACCTCGTAACCGGCGTCACACAGGCGCTGCAACAGCGGCAAGGCGTTGGGCTGGGCCAATGGCTCGCCACCGGTGACACAGACGTAGCGCGGCTTGAAGCCGGCGACCTGCTCAAGGATCGAATCGAGGGTGCGGACGGTACCGCCACTGAAGGCATAGGCACTGTCACAGTACTGGCAGCGCAGGGGGCAACCGGTGAGGCGCACGAATACCGTGGGCAACCCAGCCGTTCGCGTTTCACCCTGCAAGGAGTAAAAGACTTCGGTGATGCGTAATGTGTCTTGCATGCTCGCCACGGGCGTGACAGCTAAACAGGCTGCCCGCCTCCGTCAGGCACTGTCGCGGACTCGACATAGCGTTATCCGCAGCAGCGTGTTTACGAAAAAAGGGCAGTGATTCTAACGAAAAAACCCGCGACAAGCGCGGGTTTCTTTCAAGCGGTACTGCTTAGAGCTTCTGCAGGTCACGCTGGGCCAGTTGCGCGGCCGAGGTGCCGGGGTACTGGGTGATGACCTGCTGCAGGATACCCTTGACCTTGTCGGTGTGGCCCATGCGGCGCTCGACGTCGGCCAGCTTGTACAGCGAATCCGGCACCTTGCTGTGCTTCGGATACTTCTGGCTGACCTGGGCGAAGGCCTGGCTGGCAGCCGGCAGGTCGCCCTTGGCCAGGTTCACTTCACCCAACCAGTACTGGGCATTGCCGGCGTACTGGCTGTTGGGGTACTTGCGCAGGAAGGCGTTGAACGCCTGGCTGGCCTTGTCGAAGTCTTTCTGCTTGATCAGGTCGAAAGCGGCATCGTAGTAGAGCTTTTCTTTCGCCGGATCACCGGGCTCGCTACTGGCGGCCGGTTGTTGAGCAGCAGCACCTGCTGCTGCATCGGGGGCGGCATTGGATGCACCACCACCGGAGGAATTGTCAGGGGTCGCGGCAGGCGCGGCGCCACTGTTGATGCGACGGTCCAAGTCCTGGTAACGCTCCAGGTTTTCCTGCTTCATGCGCGACACATCGTTCTGCAGCTCTTCGATGATGCCTTGCTGGCGGGAAAGCTGATCCTGCATCTGTTGCAGCTGCATGAACAGCTGGCCCTGTGCAGAGGCAGGGGCCGAAGCCCCTGACCCGGCATAGGCGCCGCTCGTGCCATAACCCGCAGGCGGATAGCTGCCTGCGTTGTCATCAACTACAGGGACCTCAGCCCAGGCCGCGAGCGGCAGGCTGAGTGCGAGGACGGTTACTACACGGCGGCACATACGCATAAGAACTTACTTACGCAGTTCTACGCGACGGTTCTGAGCCCAGGACTGCTCGTCGTTGCCAGTGGCAACCGGACGCTCTTCACCGTAGGAGACCAGTTCCAGCTGAGCAGGGGAAACGCCCTGCAGAACCAGGTAGCGCTGAACGGCCTTGGCACGACGCTCACCCAGAGCCATGTTGTACTCGCGGGTGCCGCGCTCGTCGGTGTTGCCTTCCAGGACAACGCGGTTGCCGTTGGCTTTCAGGTCCTTGGCGTGAACGTCCAGAGCGCGCATGGCTTCTGGCTTCAGGTCCGAGCTGTCGTATTCGAAGTAGAAGGTGGTGATTGCGCGCAGGGCAGCTTCTTCGCTCAGGGAGCCGTCAACAGCGCCAGTGTTGGCACCGTAGCCAGCGTTCGGATCTACAGCAGCGCCTTCGCCTGCGTTGTCACCGCCCTTCGAGGAGCAACCTACAGCTACGGCCATGGCCAGAGCCAGCGCAGCAAATTTACCAAACTTCAGCATTTCCATCGTGAAACTCCTAATGAAACCCCAGTGTGTTAAGCAAAAGTATTACGCCGCAATCAGTTCAGGTAAGGGGACCAGGACGGTTCTCTGACTTCGCCTTGAGCGGTAGGAAGTGGGAGCCTCACGCGGCCATTAAGCGACACGAGCATCAAGACTCCCCGGCCCTGCTGGCGGGTGGCGTAGATTAGCATGGTGCCGTTTGGCGCAACAGTGGGAGACTCATCAAGACTCGTTTCCGAGAGAATCTTTACACTTCCGCGTTGCAAATCCTGGGCCGCAACTTTGAAGTTGGTGAAGCCCTGCTGGCGATGGATCATCACCAGGGTCTTTTCGTCCGCCGACAGTTTCGGGTTGGCGTTGTAGTTACCCACGAAAGTTACACGCTCGGCACCACCGCCACCGACCGACTGCTTGTAGATCTGCGGCTTGCCGCCACGGTCGGAGGTGAAGTACAGGGTGTTGCCATCCTTGCCCCAGAACGGCTCGGTGTTGATGCCCGGGCCGGCGGTGACACGGCTGATCTGGCGCGAAGCCACGTTCATCACGTAGATGTCCGGGTTGCCGTCCTTCGACAGCACGAACGCCAGGCGCGTGCCATCCGGCGACCAGGCTGGCGCACCGTTCAGGCCTTCGAAGTTGGTGACCTGCTCGCGGCGACCGGTATCGATATGCTGTACGAAGATGCGCGGGCGCTTCTGCTCGAACGAAACATAGGCGATGCGCTTGCCATCCGGAGCAAAGCGTGGCGACAGGATCGGTTCACGCGATTGCAGCAGGGTAACCGCACGTGCACCGTCGTAATCCGAACGCTGCAGGGTATAGCGGGTGTTGTTGGTGGAGAAGCGCTCGGCCGTCACGTACAGCATGCGGGTGGAGAACGCACCCTTGATGCCGGTGAGCTTCTCGAACGACTGGTCGGCAATGTAGTGCGCCATGTCGCGCAGTTGGTCGACGCTGCCCGCCACGCTACCGGTCAGCACCTGCTGCTCGGTGGCGACGTTGAACAGCGCGTACTGTACCTGCAGGCGACCGCCCGATGGCACGATGCTGCCGACCATCACGTACTGCGCACCCAGCGCTTTCCAGTCACGGAAGATCACTTCGCTGGCCTGCGACGGCTGGCTGATCATGTTCTGCCGCGGAATCGGCGAGTAGTAGCCGGAGTTGCGCAGGTCGTTGCCGATGATGTCGGCCATGTCTTCCGGCAGCACGCTGCCGCCCTGCAGACCGAACGGCACTACCGCGATGGGCGTGGCCCGGTCGCTGCCGCTGGTGACCAGGATGTTCTTTTCCTCTGCCACGGCCATGCCTGCCACGCAGCACAGCATGACCAGCAGTCCTCTCAGACGTTTAATCACAACGCTAGATCCTCAGGTGTAAATGTCATCTTGAACGAACGATATTGGTTGAAATCGCTCGGCTTCATACCCTGCATCTCGGTCAGACGACCGATGTTCTTCACTGCTGCCACCGCCGAGCTGTCGTACGGGCCGTCACCACTGGACCGGGCCACGCTGACGCTGGTGATGGTACCGTCCGGCAACATGTTGATCTGCAGGACCACCGTCATGCCCTTGCGCGCGGAAGGCGGACGTGCCCAGCCCTCGGCCGCGCGCATGCGGATCAGGTCGTCGAAGTCGCCGGCCACCTGGTCACCCTGCTCGTCGGCCAGCGCCTGCTGCCGTTCGGTAGTGTCGGACAACAGCTCGGCCAGGGCCTGGGCTTTCTTGTCTTCCGCCGCCTTGCGGGCCGCTTCCTGTGCCTTTTTCTTCTGGGCATCTGCAGCGGCCTTTTTCTTGGCCTCTTCAGCTGCCTTCTTCTTCGCTTCCTCGGCTACCGCTTTCTTCTTGGCGTCCTCGGCTGCTTTCTTCTTGGCCTCTTCGGCCGCCTTTTTCTTGGCGTCCTCGGCGGCTTGTTTCTTCGCCTCTTCAGCGGCCTCTTTCTTGGCCTCTTCTTCGGCTTTTTTCTTTTCTTCCTCGGCCTTCTTCTTGGCGATGTCGGCCTGCTGCTTCTCGGCAGCCTTCTTCGCCTCTTCGGCCTTCTTGGCTTCGGCGGCTTTCTTGGCCTCGGCGGCTTCGGCAGCTGCCTCGGCTTTCTTGGCTTCGGCGGCCTCGCGAGCCTCTTCGGCCTTTTGAGCGGCGTCGGCTTTCTTTTGTTCCGCGGCCTTCACGGCCTCCTGCTCGACCTTCTTCTGTTCCAGCTGCTCGACCTCGGTCTGGCGCGAAGCGGTTTTCTTCGCTTCCCCGGCAATCTTCTGATTGGTCTGGGTGGTCGCCTGGCTCTTGGACTTGAGCTGGTACAGGGTAGCCTGGACGATCGGCTTGGATGGCGGCAGCTCAGGCGTCATGGCAAAACTGACGAACAGCAGGGCGAACACCAGCACATGCAGGCCGATGGCCCAGATACTGGGCCAGAAGTAGCTTTCCGAGGCGGATGGCTCTCGCTGTTGCATCAGGGCGCCTCGGTAATCAGGCCAACGTTACCGACACCGGCCTTCTGCAACCCGCCCATGGCACCCATGACCGCGCCATAGTCGACAGCCTTGTCGCCACGAATGAACACCTGGGTCTGCTTGCCCTGGTCACGGCCGGCGGCAATGATCTTGGTCACCGCGTCGGTCATGGCAGGCAAGGTCATGGCCTTGTCCATCTGCTTGTCGGTATCGACTTCGCTGCCGAGGTTCCAGTAGTAGGTCTTGTCGGCCTTGATGGAGATGGTGAGGATCTGGACGTTGTTGTCCTGCGGCAAGGCTTCACTGGAAACCTTGGGCAGGTCTACCTTCACGCCCTGGTTGAGCATGGGCGCCGTCACCATGAAGATGACCAGCAGTACCAGCATCACGTCGATGTAGGGCACCACGTTCATCTCGGCGACGGGCTTGCGTTTGTGGCGAACTCGGGCCATGGGCTTCTACCTGATTACTCTTCGCTGGTGTGCACTTTGCGGTGCAGGATCGCCTGGAACTCGTCGGCGAAGGTGTAGTAACGGCCGATCAGCACTTCGCTGCGGGCCGAGAAGCGGTTGTAGGCGATGACCGCCGGAATTGCCGCGAACAGGCCGATGGCGGTGGCGATCAGCGCTTCGGCAATACCCGGGGCAACCGTGGCCAGGGTGGCCTGCTGGGCGCTGGCCAGGCCGCGGAAGGAGTTCATGATGCCCCATACGGTACCGAACAGGCCGATGTACGGGCTGGTCGAACCGACGGTGGCCAGGAACGGCAGGCTCTGCTCGAGTTTTTCTTCCTCGCGCGAGATGGCTACGCGCATGGCACGGGCAACACCCTCCATGACCGCGTCCGGGTCAACGCCCGGCTGCTGGCGCAGGCGCGAGAATTCCTTGAAGCCGGCACGGAAGACCTGCTCGACACCGGAATCCGGGTCTGGGTTGCTGCCTGCCTGGCGGTACAGCTTGGACAGGTCGATGCCCGACCAGAAGCGCTCCTCGAAGGCATCCAGCGCACGACGACCGGCGCGCAGCATGGTGCTGCGCTGGAAGATCATGACCCATGAGGTGACCGAGGCGGCCACCAGGGTCAGCATTACCAGCTGTACCAGCACACTGGCATTGCTGACCAGACTCCACATGGAGGTATGGTCGACGACGTTAGCTTCCACGCTTATTCTCCTGCATTCGATTGAGTACCCGAGCCGTCCGCCGCAAAGGCGTCACGCAGCTCCGGGGGTATGGCTCGGGGTTTGAAAGTGTCGGCGCGCACGGCGGCCACCAGGAACTGCCCTTCGCAGAGCAGCGTTTCATCCTTTTCCCGCCAGACCTGCTGCACGAAGCGCAGGCTGGCGCGATTGAGTTCAAGTACTTGCGCGGTGACCCGCAGCTCGTCGTCCAGCCGCGCCGGCGCGTGATAGCGCGCTTCGCTGGAGTGGACCACGAACAGCAGGTTGTCTTCGGCCAGCTGCGCCTGGGAAAAGCCCAGGTGCCGCAGCCGCTCGGTACGCGCGCGCTCCATGAATTTCAGGTAATTGACGTAATACACCACGCCACCGGCATCGGTATCTTCGTAATAGACGCGACAACGGTGTGCGAACGGTTCCAGGCCATTTTGCGCGCGCATACTCTAGTGCTTACTCCTCAGCTTGCCAATCCGCTGTGGCAACTGTTTTTTCTTCATTAATGTCTTATTGCCAGCGCACCCTCGGCATGCCAGCGGTAGGACCACGAAAAGCCGTTTTCGATCTGTCACTCATCGCCCGTTTCGGAAAAATCCCCACCCTCCCCCAGGCGCCCGGGCACGTTCAAGCCAAAGTGCAGGTAGGCATGCCGGGTGACCACGCGGCCGCGCGGCGTGCGCATGATGTAGCCTTGCTGGATCAGGTACGGCTCGAGCACGTCCTCGATGGTGTGACGCTCTTCACTGATGGCCGCGGCCAGGTTGTCCACGCCGACCGGGCCACCGTCGAACTTCTCGATCATGGTCAGCAGCAGGCGGCGGTCGGAGTGGTCGAAACCGCGCTCGTCGACATCCAGCAGGTTGAGCGCCATGTCGGCCACGGCCTTGGTGATCTGGCCCTTGCCGCGCACTTCGGCGTAGTCGCGCACGCGGCGCAGCAGGCGGTTGGCGATACGTGGCGTGCCACGGGCGCGGCGGGCGATCTCGTAGGCACCCTGGTCTTCGATGGCCAGGCCGAGGATGCCGGCGGAACGGCTGACGATGGTGGCCAGGTCCTTGTCGCTGTAGAACTCCAGGCGCTGGACGATACCGAAACGGTCGCGCAGCGGGTTGGTGAGCATGCCGGCACGGGTGGTGGCACCGACCAGGGTGAACGGCGGCAGGTCGAGCTTGATCGAGCGGGCCGCAGGCCCTTCGCCGATCATGATGTCGAGCTGGAAGTCCTCCATCGCCGGGTACAGCACCTCTTCGACGACCGGTGACAACCGGTGGATCTCGTCGATGAACAGCACATCGTGCGGTTCGAGGTTGGTCAGCATGGCCGCGAGGTCGCCCGGGCGCTCGAGGATGGGCCCCGAGGTGCTCTTGACCGACACGCCCATTTCCTGGGCGATGATGTTGGCCAGGGTGGTCTTGCCCAGGCCGGGCGGGCCGAAGATCAGCGTATGATCGAGCGACTCGCTGCGGCCACGGGCGGCCTGGATGAACAGCGCCATCTGCTCGCGCACCACCGGCTGGCCGATGTACTCGTCCAGCCGCAGCGGGCGGATCGCACGGTCCTGGACTTCTTCACGGTCGCGGCCACTGGCGGCGATCAGGCGGTCGGCTTCGATCACTTGGTAATCATCCCTTTCAGGCTGCGGCGGATCAGCTCCTCACTGCTCAGGCCGGCCTTGTCCTTGATCGCGGCGATCGCCTTGCTGGCTTCCTGCGGCTTGTAGCCCAGCGAAACCAGGGCGCTGACGGCATCGGCTTCGGCCGTGGATGCGCTGGCGACCGGCAGCGGCCCGTCGGAGACCAGGGCGAACATGGCCGGGGACGTTTCCCAAGCCTTGAAGCGGTCCTTGAGCTCGACCAGCAGGCGTTCGGCGGTTTTCTTGCCAACACCGGGCACGCGCACCAGGGCCGAGGTGTCCTGAGCCTGCACGCAGCGCACCAGCTCGTCCACTTCCAGCCCGGACATCAGCGCCAGGGCCAGCTTCGGCCCTACGCCATTCAGGCGGATAAGTTCGCGGAACAGCTCGCGCTCGCGCTTTTCGGCAAAACCGTAGAGCAAGTGCGCATCCTCGCGCACCACCAGGTGGGTGTGCACGGTTACGGGTTCGCCCACCTTGGGCAGACGGTACAGCGTGGTCATTGGAACTTCCAGTTCGTAACCTACGCCGTTGACGTCGATAATCAGGTGCGGCGGCTGTTTTTCCGCCAGGGTGCCGCGCAAACGTCCAATCACGTTCCGATCCTTCCTCTCGGGGAGCCGGTCAAAGACCGCTCAACCCTATCAGCAAATGCAGCGGGTGAACGCATCACCCGAACAAAATGTGTATCAGCGCATGAAGCGCCTACAGACGCAAGCGCCCGCCGCGTCGCCTTGCCGTGGCCAGGCCATGCGGCACCAGGCTGGAGCGGGTATGGGCATGGCACAGGGCGATGGCCAGGGCGTCGGAGGCGTCGATCTGCGGCTTTTGCGTCAGTTTCAGCAGGTGCATGACCATCATCATCACCTGCTCCTTGTTGGCCCCACCGGTACCGGCTACCGCCTGCTTGACCTGGGTGGCGCTGTATTCGGCGATTTCCAGGCCGGCTTCGGCGGCGGCGACGATGGCTGCGCCACGGGCCTGGCCGAGCTTGAGCGCCGAGTCGGCGTTACGGGCCATGAACACCCGTTCGATGCCCATGGTTACCGGGCCGTGCTGGGCGATGATTTCACCCACGCCACGAAAAACGATCTGCAACCGCTCGTGCAGCTCGCCGCTGCCGGTGCGGATGCAGCCCGACGCCACGTACTCGCAACCACGCGCGGTCTGGCGTACCACGCCATAGCCGGTGATGCGCGAGCCGGGGTCGATACCAAGAATCAGAGTCATAGTGCCCGTCGTACAAAGCTCATGTTTTAACACCATTGGGGCCGCTGCGCGGCCCATCGCCGGCAAGCCAGCTCCCACAGGTACAGTGCAAGGCTTGAGGGTGGCACTGTACCTGTGGGAGCTGGCTTGCCGGCGATGGGCTGCACAGCAGCCCCAATTGCAGCCTTACCAGTGACCACAGGTGCAGCGCAAGACTTGAGGACTGCACTGTACCTGTGGGAGCTGGCTTGCCGGCGATGGGCTGCACAGCAGCCCCAATAAAGCTACCTGCCTGGCCCGAATGCTCAGGACACCTTAGCCGAGGTTTTCCATGATCTCATCGGAAATCTGGGCATTGGAGTAGACGTTCTGCACGTCATCCAGGTCTTCGAGCATGTCGATCAGCTTGAGTACTTTCTCGGCACCGTCCTGGTCGAGTTCGGCGCTGGTGGTCGGCTGCATGACGATTTCCGCGTCAGCGGCCTTGAAGCCCGCCTCTTCCAGGGCATTGCGCACGGCGTAGAAGCTGTTGAACGAGGTGAACACGTCGAACGAGCCGTCGTCGTTGGCCACCACGTCATCGGCATCGGCTTCCATCGCCGCTTCCATCAGCGCATCTTCTTCCACGCCCGGGGCAAAGCTGATCTGCCCCTTGCGCTCGAACAGGTAGGCCACCGAACCGTCGGTGCCCAGGTTGCCACCACACTTGGTGAAGGCATGACGCACGGCAGCGGCGGTACGGTTGCGGTTGTCTGTCATGGCCTCGACCATGATCGCCACGCCACCCGGGCCGTAACCTTCGTAGCTGAGCTCTTCGACGTTGTCGCTTTCGTTGGTGCCGGCACCACGGGCCACGGCACGATCGATGATGTCGCGGCTCATGTTGGCGCCCAGGGCCTTGTCCAGCGCCAAACGCAGGCGCGGGTTGGATGCCGGGTCAGCACCACCCTGCTTGGCAGCGACCGTCAGTTCGCGGATCCACTTGGTGAAGATCTTGCCTCTCTTGGCATCCTGGCGCTCTTTGCGGTGCTTGATGTTCGCCCACTTGGAATGACCAGCCATAACGACTCCGAATCCTTTGAATCACAAACAGCCCCGCCCCTGTACGGGGCGGGACGGGAAATTGCCTGCGCCGAAACGCAAAGGCGCATCCATGTGGATGCGCCCGGGGACTGCTTACTCGACCTTGGTCTGTTCGCGCAGTCGGATGTGCAGCTCGCGCAGGGCCTTGGCGTCGACCATGCCAGGGGCCTGGGTCATGACGCACGCGGCGCTCTGGGTTTTCGGGAAGGCGATCACTTCACGGATCGACTGGGCGCCGGTCATCAGCATGACCAGGCGGTCCAGACCGAAGGCCAGACCACCGTGAGGCGGTGCACCGAACTTCAGGGCGTCGAGCAGGAAGCCGAACTTCTCTTCCTGTTCTGCCGCCTCGATGCCCAGCAGGCGGAACACGGCCTGCTGCATCTCTTTGCGGTGGATACGGATCGAACCGCCACCCAGTTCGGTACCGTTCAGGACCATGTCGTAGGCACGGGACAGGGCCACGGCTGGGTTGGCCTCGAGCTCTTCCGGGGTGCACTTCGGTGCGGTGAACGGGTGGTGCAGCGCGGTGAAGCTGCCGTCCTCGTTCTCTTCGAACATCGGGAAGTCGACCACCCACATCGGTGCCCACTCGCAGGTCAGCAGCTCGAAGTCGTGACCCAGGCGGATACGCAGCGCGCCCAGGGCTTCGCTGACCACCTTGAACTTGTCGGCACCGAAGAACACGATGTCGCCGTCAACGGCGCCAACGCGGTCGAGGATGGTGTTGAGGTTGGCCTCGGGGATGTTCTTGACGATCGGCGACTGCAGGCCTTCGACGCCCTTGGCGCGCTCGTTGACCTTGATGTAGGCCAGGCCCTTGGCACCGTAGATGCCGACGAACTTGGTGTACTCGTCGATCTTGCTGCGCGGCATGCTGGCGCCGCCTGGCAGGCGCAGGGCGGTAACGCGGCACTTCGGATCGTTGGCCGGGCCGGCGAACACCTTGAAGTCGACATCCTTGAGCTGGTCGGCAACGTCGACCAGTTCCAGCGGAATACGCAGGTCCGGCTTGTCGGAACCGTAGCGGCGCATGGCCTCTTCGAAGGTCATGTGCGGGAATTCGCCGAATTCCAGGTCCAGCACTTCCTTGAACAGCTTGCGGATCATGCTTTCGGTCAGGCCCATGATCTCGCTTTCATCGAGGAAGCTGGTCTCGATGTCGATCTGGGTGAATTCCGGCTGGCGGTCGGCACGCAGGTCTTCGTCACGGAAGCACTTGGCGATCTGGTAGTAGCGGTCGAAGCCGGCGACCATCAACAGCTGCTTGAACAGCTGCGGCGACTGCGGCAGGGCGAAGAAGCTACCGGCGTGGGTACGGCTAGGCACCAGGTAGTCACGGGCGCCTTCCGGGGTGGCACGGGTCAGGATCGGCGTCTCGACGTCGAGGAAGCCATTCTCGTCGAGGAAGCGACGGATGCTGCTGGTGATGCGCGAACGCAGGCGCAGCTTGTCGGCCATTTCCGGGCGACGCAGGTCGATGAAGCGGTAGCGCAGGCGGGTTTCCTCGCCGACGTCGGAGTATTCGTTCAGCGGGAACGGCGGGGTTTCCGCTTCGTTGAGCACGTTCAGCTGGTAGCCGAGGATCTCGATGGCGCCGGAAGCCATGTTGGCATTCACCGCACCTTCAGGGCGCTTGCGGACCTTGCCGGTGATCTGCACGACGTATTCGCTGCGCACGCGGTCGGCAGCGGCGAAGGTTTCGGCGCGATCCGGGTCGAACACGACCTGGGCCATGCCTTCGCGGTCACGGATGTCGAGGAAGATCACCCCGCCGTGGTCGCGGCGACGATGGACCCAGCCGCAAAGGGTGACTTCCTGGCCGTCCAGGCTCTCGTTCAGTTGGCCGCAATAATGGCTGCGCATCATGATGGTGGTTTCGCTTCTCGTGATTCGTGTATTCGGTGGAGGCCTTGGCCGCCCGCAGAGGGCTAATACTGCAAGACCCGGTCACAGCATTCAACTCAGTCGGCCTTGTCGCCGCCTGCCAGATTCTTTTTCGCCCCGGTCTTGAAGTCGGTTTCGTACCAACCGTTACCGCTCAGGCGGAAGCCTGGCACCGACAGCAGCTTCTTCAGCGCCGGCGCCTGGCAGGCCGGGCAATCGGTCAGCGGCGCGGCGCTGATCTTCTGCAGCACTTCCATGCGGTGCTCGCAGGATGCACATTGATAGTCATAAAGGGGCATGGGTGTCTCTCGTCAACCACAACGCTGGCTGCCGGGGCAGCAAAAAGCGGGATTATATATGGTTAACAAGCACTGCGCAGCCCGCCAGGCGATCAGCGCACACTTGGCGGGTCCTGCAGCCAGGCGACACAGATCACCCGGATCAGCCCGCTGAAGTTGCGCACCCCGCCCTGGCGCAGGTGCACCTCGCGATCCACGTAGGACAGCACCGCGCTGACCGAGCAGCGGTTGGCCGCGGCGATGCGCTCCAGGATGCCCCAGTAGACGGCCTCCAGCCGCAGGCAGGTGGAAAAGCCGTTGAGCCGCACCGAGCGTGACACCGGCTGGGTCTGCAACATGTCGAAATCCGCCTTGAACGGGTCGATGCACTGTTTACCCGGCCAACGCCCCTGGCCAGCCACACGTTTGCTTGCTTGCATCATGCGCCACACTTCCTCGTCACAGGTACCAGGTGGCCTATGAAGCGCTGATGGGCGAGCTTAAAGCAGCGGCAAAATCTTCCCGCACAAAATTGCGCAGGACCTGTAGGAGCGGCCTTGTGTCGCGATAGGCTGCGAAGCAGCCCCAGGTTTTGAGTGCAATTGCACAAATTGCCGGGGCTGCTGCGCAGCCCATCGCGACACAAGGCCGCTCCTACAAGGGCCGGTACAGCGTTGGGTATCTACTTGCCGTCGAGCAGCACCCGCAGCATCCAGGCGGTTTTCTCGTGCACCTGCATGCGCTGGGTCAGCAGGTCGGCGGTCGGCTCGTCACTGACCTTGTCCACCACCGGGAAGATGCTGCGCGCGGTACGCACCACGGCTTCCTGGCCCTGGACCAGCTGGCGGATCATCTCGTCGGCAGGCGGCACCCCTTCTTCCTCCTTGATCGAGGAGTGCCGCGCATAGAATGCATAGGCCCCCGGTGCCGGAAAGCCCAGGGCGCGAATGCGCTCGGCGATCGAGTCGACCGCCAGCGCCAGTTCGTTGTACTGCTCTTCGAACATCAGGTGCAGGGTGCGGAACGACGGACCGGTGACGTTCCAGTGGAAGTTATGGGTTTTCAGATACAGCACGTAGGTATCCGACAACAGGCGGGACAATCCATCGACGATGGACTTGCGATCTTCTTCACTGATACCGATATCGATTGCCATGAAGTTCCCCTTTCCATAAGGCTTGAGACCCAAGCAGGTGACGACCACTGTAGCAACACTTGGTACACGCCGCATGTGACATGGCGCAACACATCGCCCGTCGCGGCCTGCGGTTTGAGTAGCCTGCGGCTTTACTGTTAAATAGGCATGGTGCCACCCGTGCGGATTGTCATTGCCGGGTGCATAGGCTGGCCTGCCACGTGTTCGCGCTCTACACCTCATGCGCACCGTGCTGCCAGCTCTTCCTGTGATCGGCCTTATCAACTGTGAGCCAACCCCATGTTCAAGATCGTCCATCTGGTGACGGGCGTGGCAGCCTTGCTGCTATCGCTCATACCCAGCCTGAAAACCGATGCGACCCCCTTCCTGCAACAACCCGACGCGGTCTACCTTGCCCTGCTCGGCCTGCTCAATCTGGTGCTGGCCCCGGTCGTGCCACCGTACTACCGCGGCGCGCGGCAGCAGTTGCAGCACCTGGCCTGTGCCCTGCTGGTGGTGGCCGTGGTGCTGCAGACCCTGACACTGCTGGCCCGCCCGGAAATGGGCAACCTGGCCGCACTGGTCTGCGCGGCGCTGGCCGTGGCCGTGCACCTGGCCGTGGGCTTTGCCCGCATCCCGCGCAAGGCACGCGCCAGCCAGCACGCGGCGCAGGATGCCGGCAATCGTGATACCGGTACCGTGAAGTGGTTCAACACGTCCAAAGGCTTCGGCTTCATCTCCCGCGACTCGGGCGATGATATCTTCGTGCACTTTCGCGCCATTCGCGGCGAAGGCCACCGCATCCTGGTGGAAGGCCAGCGCGTGGAGTTTTCCGTGATGCACCGCGACAAGGGCCTGCAGGCCGAGGATGTGGTTGCGGTAACCCGCCGCTGATCTTGTTTGCAGAAACTAGCCCCTGCAGGAGCGGGCATGCCCGCTCCTGCAGGGGTTCAGGTATCAATAATGAGGCGGTGGCGCCTCTTCCCCTTCGCTGCCGTACTGGCCAACCATCTCTTCGTAACGCTTGATCAGCTCGGCCATCTGCAACTGCAGCCGCTCGATCACCCGCCCCTGCTCGACCACCACGTCATTCAGCGCCTGGATGGTGTCATCCTGGAACGCCTGGCGTGTTTCCAGTTCGACCACTCGCGATTCAAGCGACATGTCAGGCCTCCTGGTAGCCGGCGAGCTGCAGCCCGCGCAGGCGCTGGCGAATGGCTTGCACCTGGTCGTCGGTGTAGGCCACCGCCGGGCACTTGCCCCACACCGGTGCCGGCCAGGCGGCGTCGTCGCGCTGGCGCACGATCACGTGCATGTGCAACTGGCTGACCACATTGCCCAGGGTGGCCACGTTCATCTTGTCGGCGCTGTAGCTGGCTTTCAGCGCTTCGGCCAGGCTGGTGGTTTCCTGCCACAACTGCTGCTGCTCCGCAGCATCGAGCTCGAACAGTTCGCTGATACCGGCGCGCTTGGGCACCAGGATGAACCATGGATAGTTGGCATCCTTGCTCAGCAGCAACTGGCACAGCGCAAATTCCCCCAGCACCAGCGAATCCTGCTGCAAACGCGAATCGAGGACGAACACGGCAAATCTCCTTCAGGCAGAACCAACCCGCGTCACGCGGAAAACAGGCCTGCAAGGATACCCTGCACGTTCCCGGTAACACAGCGCTACTTTTCGCACCAAAATGAGGCCGCCCATACACCTCGCACCACACTTGCCACCCCAAAGGTGACGCTGCATGAACAAGTTGCGGTAACACATTGACTTTCATGACAGCTTTTCAAATTTTAATGATTCTTGACTGTGATACCCCGTCAGGCGGCTCCCGCCCCGTGTTTACGGCACTTTCCGACCCCCGGTAGCAGGTTTTGTGAAAATTTCATGAAGCGTTGCGAATTTTGAGCACGCTTGTTGCATTCCTTTCACGCCAAGTCGGCACGACATCTGCATCGACAGGTGTACGCGACAAATAACAACAGCGGCATTGGTTACCAGGGAGTTTCCCCAACCGGAATCGGTAGTTACAGGTTCGTTACGGTGAAAGAAACAGCGCTGGTGTTGCACGGCCCTTAAACCGGGGCGTGATTTGCGACATGGAAATACCTAGAAGCGACATGGTGAAAAAGTTCCGAAAAGGATGTTTATACCCATATCGCCAACAACAGTCAGCGTGCTATACATTTTCGCCGACATAACAAGAAAGAGCTGCCCCATATAACTAGAACACTTGGACGCAGCGGTACTCTTCCTAAAAACCAAAGGAGCAAATCACGATGCGCGTGATGAAGTGGAGCATGATCGCCCTGGCCGTTGCGGCAGGGACCTCGCAGTTGGCATTGGCCTCTTCCCAGGACGAGTCCAAAGGTTTCATCGAAGACAGCAAGCTGAACGTCAAGACCCGCATGCTGTACTTCAGCCGTGACTTCCGTAACAACCCAGCCGGCACCCAGAGCCGTCGTGAAGAAACCGGCCTGGGCTTCCTCGGCACCTTCGAGTCCGGCTTCACCCAGGGCACCGTGGGTGTGGGTGTGGATGCCATCGGCATGCTCGGCCTGAAACTGGACAGCGGCAAGGGCCGCGCCGGTACCGGCCTGTTCCCGACCGGTTCCGACGGCCGTTCGGAAGATGACTACTCCAAGGCCGGCGGCGCGGTTAAATTCCGCATCTCCGACACCGTACTGAAAGTGGGTGACCAGTTCACCGCTCTGCCGGTCTTCGCCACCGACGACAGCCGCCTGCTGCCTGAAATCGCCCAGGGCACCCTGATCACCAGCAACGAGATCGAGGGCCTGACCCTGCACGCTGGTCATTTCACCAGCCTGACCGCCCAGGAGCAGACCAACCGCGACAGCTTCCGCCTGAAGGAAGCCAACGTGGTAGGTGGTACCTACGCGTTCACCGACAACCTCAGCACCAGCCTGTACTACTCGAAGGTTGAAGACTTCTGGCGCAAATACTACGCCAACGTCAACTGGGCACTGCCGATCTCGGACAAACAGGGCCTGGTGTTCGACTTCAACATCTATGACACCAAGAGCGAAGGCTCGGCCGAGTACCGCGCATTTGACGGCGACAAGCTGGACAACCGCGCATTCAGCCTGTCGGGCGCCTACAACATCGGCGCTCACACCTTCACCTTGGCCTACCAGAAAGTCACCGGCGACGGCGACTATGGTTATGGCATCGACGGTGGCGGTACCATCTTCCTGGCCAACTCCGTGGCCCGCTCCGACTTCAACGCCGAAGACGAGAAATCCTGGCAGGCTCGCTACGACCTGAACTTTGCCGAATACGGCATCCCGGGCCTGACCTTCATGACCCGTTATGTACGCGGTACCGATGCCAACGTCACCGGCACCAGCAACGGCAAGGAATGGGAACGCGACGTAGATATCAAGTACGTGCTGCAGAGCGGCCCGGCGAAAGACCTGAGCTTCCGCGTGCGTCAAGCCACCTACCGTTCTTCCGATGGCACCTACTACGATTCCCCATCGATCGACGAACTGCGCCTGATCGTGGAGTACCCGCTGAGCATCCTGTAAGCCTGGCTTGCAGTGCCCCGCACCTGAAAAAGCCCGGCGATCACGCCGGGCTTTTTCTTGGCTGACAAGCGTCACGCCCTGGGGCATCCTGTACGCCTTCGTTTCGCCCCCGTACAATGCGGGGTCATTTCAATGTCTTAGGCAATCGACACGGCTCACCATGCGCACCAGTCAATATTTGCTCGCCACCCAGAAAGAAACCCCTGCCGACGCAGTGGTCATCAGCCATCAGCTCATGCTGCGTGCCGGCATGATCCGCAAACTGGCCTCCGGCCTGTACACCTGGCTGCCGATGGGCTTGCGGGTGATGCGCAAGGTCGAGGCCGTGGTGCGTGAGGAAATGAACGCCGCCGGCGCCCTGGAAGTGCTGATGCCCAGCATCCAGCCCGCCGAACTGTGGCAGGAATCCGGCCGCTGGGAACAGTACGGCCCCGAGCTGCTGCGCCTGAAGGACCGCCACCAGCGCGACTTCTGCGTCGGCCCGACCCACGAAGA
Organism: Pseudomonas sp. B8(2017); assembly: GCF_002113575.1. Taxonomy (NCBI): domain Bacteria; kingdom Pseudomonadati; phylum Pseudomonadota; class Gammaproteobacteria; order Pseudomonadales; family Pseudomonadaceae; genus Pseudomonas; species Pseudomonas sp. B8(2017). Next base: position 75,806 of record NZ_NEIO01000020.1, read on the forward strand.
AGTAATCACCGACCTGGCCCGCAACGAGCTGTCCAGCTATAAACAGCTGCCGCTCAACATGTACCAGATCCAGACCAAGTTCCGTGACGAGATCCGCCCGCGCTTCGGCCTGATGCGCGGCCGCGAGTTCATCATGAAAGACGCCTACTCGTTCCATGCCGACCAGGCTTCCCTGCAGGAAACCTACGACCGCATGCACCAGGCGTACAGCAACGTGTTCACCCGCCTGGGCCTGGACTTCCGCCCAGTGCAGGCCGACACCGGCTCTATCGGTGGCAGCTACTCGCACGAATTCCACGTACTGGCCGAGTCCGGCGAAGACGACGTGATCTTCAGCGACAGCTCCGACTACGCCGCCAACATCGAGAAGGCCGAGGCCATCCCGCGTGAAACCGTACGCCCGGCCCCTACCGAGGAGCTGCGCCTGGTCGACACGCCGAACGCCAAGACCATCGCCCAGCTGGTGGAAAACTTCGGCCTGCCGATCGAGAAGACCGTCAAGACCCTGATCGTGCGCGGTGCCGAGGAAGGCAAGCTGGTTGCCCTGGTAGTACGTGGCGACCACGAGCTGAACGAAATCAAGGCGGCCAAGCTGGAACAGGTTGCCGACCCACTGGTCATGGCTACCGACGCCGACCTGCGCGAGGCGATCGGTGCCGGCGCCGGCTCGCTCGGCCCGCTGAACCTGCCACTGGAGTGCGTGATCGACCGTTCGGTTGCCCTGATGAGCGACTTCGGCATTGGCGCCAACATCGACGACAAGCATTACTTCGGCGTGAACTGGGAGCGCGACTTGCCGGTTCCACAGGTCGCCGACCTGCGTAACGTGGTCGAAGGCGACCCGAGCCCGGACGGCCAGGGTACCCTGGTGATCAAGCGCGGCATCGAAGTGGGCCACATCTTCCAGCTCGGCACCAAGTACAGCGAGGCGCTGAAGTGCCAGGTACTGGGCGAGAACGGCAAGCCGGTAACCCTGTCCATGGGCTGCTACGGCATCGGTGTGTCCCGCGTGGTGGCCGCTGCCATCGAGCAGAGCTACGACGACAAGGGCATCATCTGGAACGACGCACTGGCCCCGTTCCAGATCGCCCTGGTACCGCTGCGCTACGAAACCGAGGTAGTTCGCGAGGCGACCGACAAGCTGTACGCCGAGCTGACTGCTGCCGGCTACGAAGTGCTGCTGGACGACCGTGACAAGAAGACCAGCCCAGGCATCAAGTTTGCCGACATGGAGCTGATCGGCATCCCGCACCGCATCGTCGTCAGCGATCGCGGCCTGGCCGAAGGCAACCTGGAGTACAAGCACCGCACCGAGCAGGACGCCCAGTCGTTGCCGCTCAATGAAGTGCTGACCTTCCTGCAGGCCCGCGTTCGCCGCTGATAACCAATGCACGAGTGATCATGTTCAAGCGAAGTACCTTTCCCCTGGGGGGCGCCGCACTGTGCGGCGCCCTGCTCGTCAGCGGCTGCGCCAACCAGATGTCCCAGCGCAGCGACCATGAGGAGCGCGTCGAGCGCAAACTGCTCGAGCACACCCTGCAGATCGATGTCGGCGAGCCGAAGGTGATGGAGCTTCCGCAACGACGTGTGCGCGTGCATGAGCAGAAGCGCTTCGAAGTCACCGAGTTCGAAGTCACCCGCAGCTATGACCGCTACACGCCTTACCAACCCTGGCGGGAAATCTACGAGATCCCGCTGGGTGCGGTGGCCGTGGTGGCAGGCGTGGGTGCCAATGTGGTCAATGTCTTCGCCCTGGGCAACCTGCCGGAAAGCATCACCCACGACTGGCTCAGCTATGGCGTGGACGGGCTCAACCCGTTCATGAACGTGCCGTCCAACGGCCGTGCCCAGCAGAACCTGGCCGGGATCAGCGAAGTGCAGAAAGGCAAGCGCGAGGAATCTACCAGCGTGCCCTGGAGCGAGCGCCTGGTCGAGGTCAAGGCCGGCAAGATGACCCACGAGCTGACCACCGACAGGAACGGCGTGCTGCGCCTGAACCTGCTCGACAGCCCGTTCTCCGAGCAGAACCTCAACCACATCGGCACCCTGCACCTGCAGGTGCTGGACGAGGACAACGCGGTACGTGGCGATGCCAGCCTGCTGGTCAGCGCCACCCTGCGCAACAAGCTGCTCGAGGCTCATGAACTGATCTTCGATGACCTCGAAGATGACGATGTCGGCCAATGGGTACACCGGGTCAAGCGCTTGTCCGAACTGGGCCTGGAAGAGGAAGCCAGTGAAATGGAACAGAGCCTGATCGAACTGACCCGCAACGATCCGGAGTTGCAGCAGGAGTTTCTGCAGTCGCTGACCAAGGCCACTGGCCGGTTGGTGGCCGACCCGGGCGCGCAGTAACTGCTGCGGCAACGCATCCCCCCTGTGGGAGCGGCCTTGTGTCGCGAAAGGGCTGCAGAGCAGCCCCGACAATTGATGCATCACTGCTGAAATCCTGGGGCCGCTGCGCGGCCCTTTCGCGACACAAGGCCGCTCCCACAGGGGGCCATGCAGCCAGGCCCAGGCCATTTATTGAGGCGGGAACAGCTCCAGCTGCTCATGCGCCCCGCGCAAGTCGCGCAACCTCACGCCTACCCCCAGCAAGCGCACCGGTTTGCCACCACGAGCAAACGCCTGCCCCAGCAATTGTCGATAACTCGCCAGGTCCCTGCCCGCCCCCGCCTGTTCCATGGTGGTCTGGCTGAAGTCATGGAACTTGACCTTGACGAAGGGCTTTTCCGGTCGGTAACTGCTGTCCATTCGGGCGATACGCTCGTTCAGGCTTTCCAGCAGCTCGGGCAGCCGTGCCAGGCAACTGGCCAGGTCCGGCAGATCGGTGTCGTAGGTGTTTTCCACGCTGACCGACTGCCGGCGGCTGTCATTGTGTACCGCACGCTCATCGATACCCCGCGCCAACCCCCACAAACGCTCGCCAAAGCTGCCGAACTCGCGCACCAGCGCCAGGCGCGACCAGTCGCGCAATTCCAGGCAGGTTTCGATACCCAACCGCGCCAGCTTGTCTGCCGTTACCTTGCCTACCCCGTGCAGCCTGGCCACCGGCAGGGCGGCGACGAACGCCTCCACTTCGCCCGGAGTAATCACGAACAGGCCATTGGGCTTGCGCCAGTCACTGGCGATCTTGGCCAGGAACTTGTTCGGCGCCACACCGGCCGAGACAGTGATATGCAGGGTGCGGGCGACGCGCCGGCGGATATCCTCGGCAATGCGCGTGGCGCTGCCCGAATACCACTGGCTGTCGCTCACATCCAGATAGGCCTCGTCCAGCGACAGTGGCTCGATCAACTCGGTGTAATCGCGGAAGATCGTGTGGATTTCCCGCGAGGCCTCACGGTAGGCCTCGAAGCGCGGCTTGACGATCAGCAGGTCCGGGCACAGCTTCAGGGCGTGCCGCGACGACATGGCCGAACGCACGCCGTAGGCACGCGCTTCATAGTTGCAGGTGGCGATCACCCCACGGTGGTCGGCCGAGCCCCCCACCGCCATGGGCCGCCCGGCCAGGCGCGGGTCGTCACGCATTTCGATCGCGGCATAAAAGCAATCGCAGTCGACGTGGATGATCTTGCGCAAGGACATGGATGACCGTCAGCACTGTAAATTCATACAGATAGTATCGCATGTGCCTTCGAGGCATGCAGCCTGTGCCCGGCATTGGTCGATAATCGGCCTGAAAGCCCCGTCGCGCCTGAGCTGCGCGCTATATTCAAACGCTAAGAGTTTGAACAGGAAAGGTTTTTTCAGAAAAAAGCTTGACACCCACGGGTAAATCCGTAGAATTCGATCTCACAGGCGCGGGATGGAGCAGCCTGGTAGCTCGTCGGGCTCATAACCCGAAGGTCGTCGGTTCAAATCCGGCTCCCGCAACCAGATTCGAGAAAAGGCCACTGTTCACACAGTGGCCTTTTTCTTTTGCGTCAAATAATGCGTTGAAAGAAATTTCAAAAAAATCAATGACTAGCGCTTGACACCCATTCTGAAAGCTGTAGAATGCGCCCCACTGACGCGGGATGGAGCAGCCTGGTAGCTCGTCGGGCTCATAACCCGAAGGTCGTCGGTTCAAATCCGGCTCCCGCAACCATATTCGTCAGAACAAACCCCGCCTGTGTAACAGCAGCGCGGGGTTTGTTGCTTTTCCCCTCCTGCTTTTCGTCGCCCCCAATTCCCCCGCCCCCCAGCCAACCCGCAGGCTTGAGAGGTCGTGCCCAGGATGAACTATCTTTAACCCTGCCAGGCCGCTGAAAGCGCTTGAGGCCGGAGTAACATTGGATACGTTTTCCTAAGGGACTCTCACTTGGCCACACCTTTCCCTCACCTCGCGCTGCAAGCCCGGGGCAATCCATGACTTCGCACAACCCCGACCCCCCGGTGCCGCTTGCCTCGGCGCTACCCGGCGCGGTGCAACGCCTGCCCTTGCTCGAACGCTTGAGCCGCTACCGCCAGCCCATCGGCCTGGTAGTGACCCTGGTGTTGTTCACCATGGCCTTGATCGCCTGCCGCCACCTGTTGAGCGAATTGGACATCTATGCCTTGCACGATGCCATGCTCAGCGTCCCGCCCCAGTCGTTACTTGGCGCCTTGCTGGCTACCGTGCTCGGTTTCGTTGTCCTGCTGGGCTACGAGTGGTCTGCCAGCCGCTATGCCGGCGTGAAGCTGCCGGCGAGCAGCCTGGCGCTGGGCGGTTTCAGCGCCTTTGCCATCGGCAACGCCATCGGCCTGTCGATGCTTTCGGGCGGTTCGGTGCGCTACCGCCTGTATGCACGCCAGGGGGTTGGCGCAGGTGAAGTTGCACGGATGACCGTTTTTGCCAGCCTGTCACTGGGCTGCGCGCTGCCGCCCCTGGCCGCCTTGGCGACCTTGAGCGACCTGCCGGCGGCGTCTGCCGCACTGGGTTTGGCGCCTGGCTTGCTGGCGGGTGTCGCAATAGCCGTGCTGCTGGTATGCAGCGTGCTAGTGTTCGGCTTGTACCGTCGGCGCCTGGCTGAGCAACCACTGGCCAACAGCCTGCTGGTACAACTGGGCCGCCGCACACTGCGCCTGCCTGGCGCACGCCTGGCCGCCCTGCAATTGCTGATCACCGCACTGGATGTCGGCGCTGCCGCCACCGTGCTGTATCTGCTACTGCCCGAAGCACCGCCGTTCGGTGCCTTTGTGCTGGTGTACCTGCTGGCCTTGGCCGCAGGTGTGCTCAGCCACGTACCGGGCGGCGTCGGGGTATTCGAAGCGATCCTGCTGGCAGCTTTTGCCGACCAACTCGGCGCCGCGCCGCTGGCAGCGGCCCTGCTGCTGTATCGGCTGATCTACGTGGTGCTGCCGCTGCTGCTGGCCTGCGTGCTGCTGCTGGCCAACGAGGCCCGGCGCCTGCTGTTCGCGCAACAGGCTATCAAGGCCGCTTCCGGGCTGGCCGCGCCGATCCTGTCGATCCTGGTGTTCCTGTCCGGGGTGGTGCTGCTGTTCTCCGGGGCCACGCCCGAGATCGACACCCGCCTGGAGCACATGGGTTTCCTGGTTCCGCACCGCCTGATCGACGCCTCGCACTTCGGCGCCAGCCTGATCGGCGTGCTGTGCCTGCTGCTGGCCCAGGGCCTGCGCCGGCGCCTGTCCGCCGCCTGGCTGCTGACCACCGTGCTGTTGCTGGTCGGCGCCCTGCTGTCGCTGCTCAAGGGCTTCGATTGGGAAGAGGCCTGCCTGCTGACCCTCACTGCCGCCCTGCTCGCCTTGTTCCGCCGCTCCTTCTACCGCCCCAGCCGTTTGCTCGAGTTGCCATTCTCGCCGGTGTTTCTGGTGGCCAGCGCCTGTGTGGTCGGCGCATCGGTGTGGTTGTTGCTGTTCGCCTACCAGGATGTGCCCTACAGCCATCAGCTGTGGTGGCAGTTCACCCTCGATGCCGATGCCCCGCGTGGCCTGCGCGCCGCCATGGGCAGCGCAGTGCTGCTGGCGGCCGTGGCCCTGACCTGGCTGCTGCGCACCGCACCACCGGTGATCCACCTGCCTGACGAAGAAGAGCTGCTGCGTGCCAACCGCATTCTGCTGGCCTCCGACCAGCCCGATGGCGGCCTGGCCCTGACCGGCGACAAGGCGCTGCTGTTCCACCCTCGCGACAACGCCTTCCTCATGTACGCCCGTCGCGGCCGCAGCCTGGTGGCGCTGTACGACCCGATCGGCCCGGCCCAGGAGCGCGCCGAGATGATCTGGCAATTCCGTGACCTGTGCGACCTGCACCATGCCCGCCCGGTGTTCTATCAGGTGCGCGCCGAGAACCTGCCGTTCTACATGGACATCGGCCTGACCGCGCTGAAGCTGGGCGAAGAAGCCCGGGTCGACTTGCGCCGCTTCGACCTCGAAGCCAAGGGCAAGGAGATGAAGGACCTGCGCTACACCTGGAACCGTGGCGGCCGTGACGGCCTGAGCCTGGAAATCCACGAACCCGGGCATGCCCCGCTGGCAGAGCTGAAGGAAATTTCCGACGCCTGGCTTGGCGGCAAGAACGTGCGCGAGAAAGGCTTCTCGCTGGGGCGCTTCAGCCCTGAATACCTGCAGCATTTTCGCATTGCCCTGATCCGCTTCCAGGGCCGCCCGGTGGCTTTCGCCAACCTGCTGGAAACCCATGGCAACGAACTGGCCAGCCTCGACCTGATGCGTGCGCACCCCGAGGCCCCGAAGCTGACCATGGAATTCATGATGATCGGCCTGATCCTGCACTACAAAAGCCATGACTACGCCCGCTTCAGCCTGGGCATGGTGCCGCTTTCCGGCCTGCAGCCGCGGCGTGGCGCGCCCTTGACCCAGCGCCTGGGCTCGATGGTGTTCCGCCGTGGCGAGCAGCTGTACAACTTCCAGGGGCTTCGACGCTTCAAGGACAAGTTCCAACCGGACTGGGAACCCCGCTACATGGCCGTGCCGGCCGGGCTCGACCCGCTGGTGGCACTGGCCGACACCGCCGCCCTGATCGCAGGCGGCCTGACTGGATTGGTGAAACGTTGATGACCCGACGCTTTTGGCTGTACCTGCTGGTTCCCCTGCTGTTGGCCGCCCTGGGAGGCGCGCTGGCGTTCTGGCTATGGACCCGTCCTGCCCCCGAGGCACGCCTGGAACAACTGAGCATCAATGACACCCGTATCACCCTTGTGACCCCAGGCGTGCACCCCAAGGCCCGAGTGGCCATCGGTGTACCCCAGGACCAGGCGCTGACCGACAGGCAGCTGCTGGACCTGGCCCAGGCCGGCGAAGCGCAACTGGTGCAGGTGATCCTGCCGCCCAACGACTGCAGCAAGCAGCAACAGGCCTTGGACCAGGCCATGGGCCAGCTGCCGGAGAAACCGACCCTGGTCGCCGGTATCGGCCCTGGCGCCTCTCAGGCGTGGCGCTGGCTGGCCAGTCAGAACAACGATAAGGCCCGGGCGATTTCCGTGGACTTCAGCCTGGAACAGCCCGGCTGCCAGGCAGCGCTGCCGAAGTCGGCCGCCCACGGCCATTGGAACGTCGCCTGGAACGACAACCCGGATGACGCCAGCGCCGCCTTCGTGCGCGACCAGGCCAATGCCGAAACCAGCATCAGCGACTACGACATTCACCTGCCACAAGTGCTCAAGGCCCAGCTGACCCAGGCCCTGGTCGGCCACGACGGCAACGCCCTGGCCATCCCGGTGGTCGAGGTGCCAGCCGGGCAGACCACCGACACGGTCACCTTGTTCCTTTCCGGTGATGGCGGCTGGCGGGACCTGGACCGCGACGTGGCCGGGGAAATGGCCAAGCTTGGCTACCCGGTGGTCGGCATCGATACGCTGCGCTACTACTGGCAGCACAAGACCCCGGAACAAAGCGCCGCCGACCTGTCCGAGCTGATGCAGCACTACCGGCAGAAGTGGGGCACCAAGCGCTTCGTGCTGACCGGTTATTCGTTCGGTGCCGACGTGCTGCCGGCGATCTACAACCGCCTGCCGGCCGAGGACCAGCAGCGTATCGACGCGGTAATGCTGCTGGCCTTTGCCCGCAGCGGCAGCTTCGAGATCGAAGTCGAAGGCTGGCTGGGCAAGGAAGGCCAGGAAGCGCCAACCGGGCCGGAAATGGCCAGGCTGCCGGCCTCCAAGGTGGTGTGCGTGTATGGTGTGGAAGAAACCGACGAGAGCGGTTGCACCGACAAGACTGCGGTGGGTGAACGCCTGAAGCTGCCGGGGGGGCACCACTTCGACGAAAACTACCCGGCACTGGCCAAGCGCTTGATCGGCGAGATCGAGACGCGCCAGGGCAAATCCAGCGTGGCAGAGCAGAACTGATAAGACCTTGCGGCCCATTCGCGGGTGAACCCGCTCCCACAGGTACAGCGCAAGCTTTGAAAGCTATGCGCTCCATGTGGGAGCGGGTACTGCCTTGAAATCTGTGTTGCACCTCAGATCTCGACCTGGGTCCCCAGCTCGATCACCCGGTTCAGCGGCAGGTTGAAGAAGCGCAAGTTGCCGTTGGCATTCTTCAGCAGGAATGCGAACAGGTTGCCCCGCCAGCGCGACATTCCCTCCAGCCGTGAGGCGATCACGGTCTCGCGGCTGAGGAAGAAGGTGGTGCGCATCGGGCTGAAATCCAGGTCTTCCAGGTGGCACAGCTTCAACGCCGCCGGCACGTCCGGTTCGTCCATGAAGCCGAAGTGCAGCAACACGCGGAAGAACCCGTCGCCATAGGCCTCTACCTCAAAGCGCTCCTGCTCCGGCACCCGTGGCCGATCCTCGCTGACCACCGTCAGCAGCACCACCTGGCTGTGCAGCACCTGGTTATGCAGCATGTTGTGCAACAGCGCATGGGGTACCGCATCGGAGCGTGCCGTGAGGAACACCGCCGTGCCTTCGACCCGGTGCGGAGGCTGAATGCGGATACTGCTGATGAACAGCTGCAGCGGCAGCGCGCCTTCGTCGATGCGCTCCATCAGGATCTGCTTGCCGCGCTTCCAGGTGCTCATCAACAGGAACAGCACAGCGCCGGCCAGGACCGGGAATGCCCCGCCTTGGATGATCTTCGGCACGTTGGCGGCAAAGAACAGCCCATCCACAAACAGGAAACCCAGCAGGATCGGCACCGCCAGCACCGGTGGCCACTTCCACAGCAGCAACAACACCGCCGAGACCAGGAGCGTGGTCATCAGCATGGTACCGGTCACCGCCACGCCGTAGGCCGCCGCCAGGGCGCCGGACGACCCGAAGCCGATCACCAGCAGCACCACGCCAACCATCAGCGCCCAGTTCACCGCACCGATGTAGATCTGCCCCTGCTCGTCGCTGGAGGTGTGCTGGATCTGCATGCGTGGAATGTAGCCCAGCTGGATGGCCTGGCGGGTTAGGGAGAAGGCCCCCGAGATCACCGCCTGCGAGGCGATCACCGTAGCCATGGTGGCCAACCCGACCAGCGGCAGCAGTGCCCAGCCCGGCGCCAGCAGGTAGAAGGGGTTACGTGCCGCCTCAGGGTTCTGCAGCAGTATCGCGCCCTGGCCAAAGTAGTTGAGCACCAGCGCCGGCAGCACCAGGACGAACCAGGCGCGGGCGATCGGCTTGCGGCCAAAGTGGCCCATGTCGGCGTACAGCGCCTCGGCACCGGTCAGCGCCAGCACCACCGCGCCAAGGATGGCCACGCCCATGCCGGGGTGAACCACGAAGAAGTTCACCGCCCAGGCCGGGTTGAATGCCTTGAGCACTTCCGGGCTCTGCGAGATGCCATGCACTCCCAGCGCGCCCAGCGCCACGAACCAGGTGACCATGATCGGGCCGAACAGCTTGCCGATCTTCTCGGTGCCGTGCTTCTGCACCAGGAACAGCGCCACCAGCACCACCAGCGAAATCGGCACCACCCAGTGATCGATGCCTTCGAAGGCCAGCCCCATGCCCTCGACCGCCGACAGCACCGACACCGCCGGGGTGATCATGCTGTCGCCATAGAACAGCGAAGCGCCGATCAACCCGCACACCACCATCAGCGTACGCAACCTCGGGTAGGCCGCCGTGGCCCGCCGCGCCAGTGCAGTCAGTGCCATGGTGCCACCCTCGCCCTGGTTGTCGGCGCGCAGGATGAACATCACGTACTTGAACGACACCACCCACAGCAGCGACCACAGGATCAGCGACAGGATCCCCAGCACGCCGTCATGGTTGACCGGCACTCCGTACCCCCCGCTGAAGACTTCCTTGAGGGTATACAACGGGCTGGTACCGATATCGCCATAAACCACCCCGACCGCCGCCACGAGCAGGCTCAACGACCGCGTCGCGCCCTGCTTCCCCTCGTGCCCGCCCTCGGCGTGACTGCTTGCCTGAACCATCGACCACTCCCGCAGACGGCCTTGCAAGGCCAGTAGAATTCCCCATGCGCCAGGTGATACTGATACCCCCGACACAATGGCGCGAAGCATAGCGCAGCGTTCGTCGCATTTCTGCTGGTCAAGCGACCCTGCGCTCGCTAGAATTGCGCACTTTTTGATCAGAGGCGCCAAAAGCGCCCGTCAAGATCGCCCCCTATTCCGGTCGGGCGACCTGCATTCAATACCGAGGTTAGTCATGTCCACCACGCCCGCCACCCCCAAGGTAGGTTTCGTAAGCCTGGGTTGCCCAAAAGCCCTGGTCGATTCCGAGCGCATCCTGACCCAGCTGCGCATGGAAGGCTATGAAGTCGTGCCCACCTACGAGGACGCCGACGTGGTGGTGGTCAACACCTGCGGCTTCATCGACAGCGCCAAGGCCGAGTCGCTGGAAGTGATCGGCGAAGCGATCAAGGAAAACGGCAAGGTCATCGTCACCGGCTGCATGGGTGTCGAGGAAGGCAGCATCCGTGACGTGCACCCGAGCGTGCTGTCGGTCACCGGCCCGCAGCAGTACGAGCAGGTGGTCAACGCCGTGCACGAAGTGGTGCCGCCACGCCAGGACCACAACCCGCTGATCGACCTGGTACCGCCGCAGGGCGTCAAGCTGACCCCGCGCCACTATGCGTACCTGAAGATTTCCGAAGGCTGCAACCACAGCTGCAGCTTCTGCATCATCCCGTCGATGCGCGGCAAGCTGGTCAGCCGCCCGGTCGGCGAAGTGCTGAGCGAGGCCGAGCGCCTGGTCAAGGCCGGGGTCAAGGAGATCCTGGTGATTTCCCAGGACACCAGCGCCTACGGCGTCGACGTCAAGTACAAGACCGACTTCTGGAACGGCCGCCCGGTCAAGACCCGCATGCTCGAGCTGTGCGAAGCCCTGAGCAGCCTGGGTGCCTGGGTACGCCTGCACTACGTGTACCCTTACCCGAACGTCGACGACGTGATCCCGCTGATGGCCGCCGGCAAGATCCTGCCGTACCTGGACATCCCGTTCCAGCACGCCAGCCCGAAAGTGCTCAAGGCCATGAAGCGCCCGGCCTTCGAAGACCGCACCCTGGCACGTATCAAGAACTGGCGCGAGCAGTGCCCGGAGCTGGTGATTCGCTCCACCTTCATCGTCGGCTTCCCGGGCGAGACCGAGGAAGACTTCCAGTACCTGCTGGACTGGCTGACCGAAGCCCAGCTGGACCGCGTGGGCTGCTTCCAGTACTCGCCGGTGGAAGGCGCCCCGGCCAACGACCTGGGCCTGGAAGAAGTGCCGGACGACGTCAAGCAGGACCGCTGGGACCGCTTCATGGCCCACCAGCAGGCCATCAGCGCCGCCCGCCTGCAACTGCGCATCGGCAAGGAAATCGACGTGCTGATCGATGAAGTGGAAGAGCAAGGTTCGGTTGGCCGCAGCTTCTTCGATGCCCCGGAAATCGACGGCAGCGTGTTCATCGATGGCGACCACGGCTTCAAGCCGGGTGACAAAGTGCGTTGCCGCGTGGTGGATGCCGACGAATACGACATGTGGGCTGAACCCATTTAATCGCGCTGGAACATAATGCCTGTCAGTTATGTAATTTGGGGCCGCTTCGCGGCCCATTGACGCTATCTGACAGGCATTACCGGGTCTGGGGCTTTTTCGTCAGAACGCGTGAAAAAGCATCAGGCCGCCCTCTGCATCCGGGCTGGCATCCGAGAAGCCTTTGACTGCATAGAGTTGCACTTTCCACTGCTGGTTGAGCTTGTGTGTCAGGAACAGGGTAAGTTCCTTGATCTGCGCGCCCGTCGAGACGACCTTCTGCCGCCAGTCGTAGGAGGCGCCCGCCGAAGTGCCTGCAGCCACGGGCATGGCGAAGCCGAGACTGGCAAATATCGGGTCGTCGAAATCGCTGTCGGGCGGGTCGCCGAACTTCTTCCAGCCCAGGGTCGCGAAGCCGGTCACCGGGCCAAAGGCCTTGGCGATGTCGACCTGGCCGGTGTAGTCGTATTCACCGGTGCCCAGGCACTGGTCTTCATCGGCAGTGGGGAATTTGACCTTGCCGATCAGGTCCAGCATCAGGCCGCCGTCACTGCCATCGAGCAGGGCATAACCGGCGCTGGCAACCGTGTCCCCCAGCCCGCTTTCCACATCCCGGCAGCCACCGGGCAAGGGGTCACCATTCGGGCCCACTTCAGGGTTGGTGATGCGCAGCCAGGGCACGGTGACCTTGTAGGTCATTGGGCCGGTTTCATACTTGCCGACCACGGGGACGTACCAGATTTCCGAGGTTGTACCCGTGCCATAGTCGCCACTTGAATAGTCCATGCCTATGGCGGCGCTGAAGGTATCGCCCAGGACCGACGCGCTGGCGCATGACAGCAAGCAAGCGAAAAGAGGGAGCGTGGGTCTCATCTGCACCTCGGTATCCCGGACGGGAAGGGTGATCGCACTTACCCAGCCTAGTTGCCTAATGCCCGGATCGCTCTGGATGCTCCACTTTTTCGACTTTCTCTACTGTCTCGGGCCTTTCGACCTTTTCAACCTTCTCTACTTTCTCGACCTTCTCTACTTTTTCTACCTTCTCGACTTTCTCAGGCTTTTCGATCTTCTCGACCTTTTCGGGCTTCTCGGCTTTCTCGATCTTCTCGACTTTTTCTACTTTCTCTACCTTTTCAACCTTCTCTGCTTTTTCAATCTTTTCCACCTTTTCAAGCTCGACCTTCTCTACCCGGTCAGAGCTTCCACTATTGCTGCTCTCGGGTTGCTCCACGGTGTCGACATGTTCCGACTTTCCGGACTTGTCCACGCTTTCAGTACTGTCCCGACCACTGGAATCGTCAGCACCGCCGTGCCCGCTGTGGTCATCGCTGCTTTCAATGCGATCACTGGTCGCATCGCGTCCGCCATGCCCGCTATTGCTGGAACCTTCAGCGTCACGGGTGCCGCGCTCGCTGGCACGCCCCGAATGCCCTCTGTCCGGGTTGTCAGCACGGTCGTCATCGAACTCCACGCGGGTTGCCCGCAGCTCGTGCCTGCCATTGAACACCCCGCTCACCCGCACACGTTGATCGAGTGCCAATGCCGCGGGCTGCTTGCCGACGATCACGGTGCCCTGCCCCAGCGTCACCTTGATGCCTGCCACCACCAGTTGTTGAGCGTGGCTGCGCTGTACCAGCCCCTCGATCACCGCCGTCTGCACACGGCCAGCAAAAGGCAGGCTCGGGTCTGGGCGGGTTTGCGCCACTTCCAGCTGCCGTCCGGTCCACTGCCCACGTACCAGCACTTCCCGCGCAGGTGCCACACGGGTTCCCAGCTTCAGCCCCTGGAGGCTGCCGGCACGGTCAACCGCACCGATGGCACTGGCTTCCCTGAGCCCCGGCGCCCGCTCGATACGACTGGCTACCACTTCGCCCCTGGCATCGCGCAGGCCACTGACCCTGACCGGCTCGCCCGGGCGCAGCCCTTCAGCCACCCGCGCCCCTGCAGCAAGCCGCACAGGTTGGCCCATGACCCGCAGGGGGGCCGAAGCATTGGGCAGTGCCGTCAGCGGCCCTTCGTAAACGTTGAGGATCGAGATGCGCCCTGCTTGCAGGCCGCGTTTGCCGGCAAATGCCTCCACCGCGACAACCTGGCCGATTGCCAGGTGAGCGCTACTGGCAGGCGCACCGTTTTCACTCACCGGCACGTCCTTGCCAAAGTGCACTTCCAGGCCATTGACGCAGATCGAGGCAAACCCGGTGATGGTGCCGACGATGCCCGTGCCACCGGTACCGCCCGGGCGCAGGATCGGTGCGCCGGTACCGCCTACCCCGCCGTGATCGATGAAGGTGCCGTCCACACCGTCGGCTACCGCACCGGTCCCGCCCGTGCCGCCGGGACGCTGCGGCAGCGGCGCACCGGTGCCACCCACTCCGCCGTTTTCGCTGCGTACACCGGTACCACCGACCCCGCCCGTCCTGGCCCCGGTACCACCAATACCGCCCGGAAACTGCAAGCCCGCCGCCCCCGCCATACCCACTTCGTCACGGCTGACACATACCGGTGCTGCGGCCACCTCGGCAGGCGCCACCAGGTTCAGCCCGAAACCCAGGACCAGTGTGACGACACTGAGGCAGCGCGCGAGGGAAGTCATGGGTCTGGTGTCTTCGACAAATCGGGGTCGGTAGTTTCAGTGTAGAAATAAAGCCCTACCGTGATGCGCTGACGTTGCTCGGCGCTGGGCACATCGGCATCTTCCAGGTCTGATGCGAGCCGACTGAAGGCAAGCAGCATCTGCATGCCGTCCTTGTCCACCGCCGCACGCAGATGATCGACGCTGGCCGGGCTCAAGGCGTCGTAGTGCACACTGCGTTCAAAGAACGGCTGGCCGTCCCCACTCAGGTTGTGCACTGCTGCGCAGGCATGGTCATGCAGGTTGTGGCCAAAGTACGCGGCCTTTTCGTCGAAGCCCTTCTGCGGCACGAATGCCTGGGCCTCCAGGTGAACACAGTCCTGGTCGTCGAGCCGGACGATACCCAGGCGCAACCACTCATCCAGCACCACCCGCCCGCGGATGTCGGTGCTGATCTTCGCCACCAGCGCATCGAAGGAACAATCGCCGCCAACGCTCGCCAGGCGCGGCAACGGCAGCGCCTGGCCAGGCGCCGAGCAGAACGGCTTGCCAGTGGTCCACATATTGACCAACTGTGCACCTAACGTGATGTTTCCCGGCAGCGCGGCGAGCGATACGCCCCCCTCGCTGCGCAAACGCCGGACATCCTTGCGATGCACGCCCGTGAGCAAGCTGATGCGGCTGTCGGTCGGGGCTGTACCGTCCAGGCGAAACTCGCGATGGGCCACGTCGACGAACACTTCCTTGAGCAGGTCGGCGAACATCGTGTAGGTGACCCCTTTGCGCAGCATCAGGCGCACCAGAGGACGCATGACACGCCGCAGTGCGCTTAACATCGAAGGGGGGATGGTAGGCGATTGCATTGAGCGCATTCCTTGACAGATGAACCCAGTATACGACGCGGGAAAAGATCCCACACCAACTGTGACCATATCCCTGACGAGATGAGGGATAGTCGTCGGCGCTCATTGCATTCGCGTTGAGTGGGGCTGCCGTGTATCCGTACCTGGCCTCATGCAGGCCCGCCCCGTGGGCGCTGCATGAGACCGTTCAGAGCCAGTCAGCTCCTGCTGTTGTCATCACCCGGTTCGCCTGCGGCATGCTCACCGCGGTCATCACCCGGTTCGCCACCCAGATGGTCGCCACGATCATCACCAGGTTCACCACCAGCGTGATTGCCGTGGTCATCGCCAGGCTCACCGCCAACATGATTGCCATGATCGTCCCCGGGCTCACCGCCAACGTGATTGCCATGATCGTCACCGGGCTCACCGCCAACGTGATTGCCGTGATCGTCCCCAGGCTCACCGCCAACGTGATTGCCATGATCATCACCCGCTTCAGCGTGGTTGCCGCTGCGCCCAGAGTTCGAGGAGCCGTCATGGCCGCGCCCACTGTTGCCGGCATGGCCATCTCCATCCCCGCCAGCGCCGTGGCCGCCGCCTTCACCGCCATGGCCGCCACCGCCATGGCCACCACCGCTACCTCCGTGACCACCACCGCCACCACCATCCTTGGCGTAGGCGCTGGAGCCATTGGATATCGAGTCTGGGATCAGAACGATGGAAGTCGACAGCACGCCAGCAACGGCAACCGCCAATAGCGCCTTTTTGAACAGCACATGTATTTGCATATTTCGTCTCCAGGTCGTCGCCATGAGAAACGCCAAATCAAGCCGGGAATCCTGTGTTCGGTTCTTGCTTTTCATTGTGTGGGAATTTTTCCCACGGAAAAGTAATAGACCGCCAAACCCCGAGGTTCAAGCAGCGCACGGAGAAGCCGACCGGTGGTTGGCCTGCTATGTTTGCCTTATCGTCATGGAGGAACACCGGCATGCATTCGGTACTGACGCTGCAAACCCCGCGCTTGAGTGACTACGGCGAACTGGTACAGGTGTGGGAGGACTCGGTACGCGCCACCCACGACTTCCTGCCGGATTGCTACATCGTCTTGCTGCGCGACCAGGTGCTGCGTCGCTACCTCGATGCAGTGATGCTGATCTGCTGCAAGGACCGCCAGCGCATCTGCGGCTTCGCCGGGGTCGCCAACGGGCGCGTGGACATGCTGTTCGTCGCACCGGAGTACCGTGGCAAAGGGGTTGGCAAGCGCCTGCTGCACTATGCGATCGACGAACTGAATGCCGAGCGCCTGGACGTCAACGAACAGAACCCGCAAGCCTTGGGCTTCTACCTGCACGAGGGCTTCGAGGTGATCGGCCGTTCGGAAACCGACGGCCTGGGGCAACCCTACCCGCTGCTGCACATGCGCCTGCGCAAAACGGCGTAAATGACACAGATTCCCAGCCCCTCTGCCGCGCGGGCAGGTACAATGCAGGTCTTTCCCTGCCTTTGCGAATTGCCGTCATGTCCGAACCCGTCCGCCTGTCCAAACGCCTTATCGAGCAGCTTGGCTGCTCCCGCCGCGAGGCCGAACTGTATATCGAGGGCGGCTGGGTCACGGTCGATGGCGTGGTGGTCGAGCAACCGCAGTTCAAGGTCGAGCAGCAACGCGTCGAACTGCTGCCGGGTGCCCGTGCCGAAACGCTGGAACCGGTAACCCTGCTGCTGAACCAGCCGGCCAGCGTGGACAGCGAGACCGCCCGCGCCAGCATGAACATGAGCAACCTCAGCGAAGCCCACCGCGAAGGCCTGCGCGCACTGCACGGGCATTTTGCCCGGCAGGCCTGCGTGGCGCCGCTGGAGCGCGGTGCCAGCGGCCTGCAGGTATTCACCCAGGACTGGCGGGTAACCCGCAAGATCGACGCCGACCTGCGCCGCCTGGAACAGGAATTCATCGTTGAAGTGCGCGGCGAGACCACGCCCCAGGCGCTGGAACGCCTGGCGCGCGGTGCCACCCGCAATGACCGCGAGCTGCCTAAAGCCAAGGCCAGCTGGCAGAACGAAACCCACCTGCGCATGGCCCTGAAAAACCCGCAGCCCGGGCAGATCGCCGAGCTGTGCGCCTACCTGCGCCTGGAGCTGGTAGGCATGCGCCGCATTCGCCTGGGTGGCGTGTCGATGGGCAAGCTGCCCCTGGGCCAGTGGCGCTACCTGGCCACTACCGAACGTTTCTAAGCAATACGCCGCGCCACAGGTGCGGCACCTGAACAGGATTCTGCAACAATGAACCACAACGACGTCCTGCGCAGCCTGCGCTACATGCTCAAGGTGAATGACGCCAAGATGGCCGAAATCATCGGGCTATCCGGCCTCGACGTGCATCCCCTGGTGCTGGCCACCTACCTGAAGAAGGAAGACGAGGAAGGCTTCGTGCGGTGCCCGGAACGGGTCATGGCGCACTTTCTCGACGGCCTGGTGATCCACCGCCGCGGCAAGGATGACAGCCGCCCGCCGCAGCCGATCGAGCTGCCGGTAACCAACAACCTCATCCTCAAGAAGCTGCGGGTGGCCTTCGAGCTCAAGGAAGATGACCTGCATGCGATCCTCAAGTCGGTCAACTTCCCGGTCAGCAAACCCGAGCTCAGCGCGCTGTTCCGCAAGGCCGGCCATGACAACTACCGCCCTTGCGGCGACCAGCTGCTGCGCAACTTCCTCAAGGGCCTGACCCTGCGCGTGCGCGGCTGATTGGCCATGCAGCATACGGTTACCCCGGTCGGCATCATCCGCTCCTGCTTCAAGGAGAAGTTCGCCATCCCGCGCCAGCCGCAACTGGCGCCCGCCGCACGCGGCGTGCTCGAGCTGCTGCCGCCGTTCGACCAGGGCGATGCGGTCGAGGGGCTGGAGCAGGTCAGCCATGTCTGGCTGCTGTTCCTGTTCCACCAGGCACTGGAAGACAAACCCCGCCTGAAAGTGCGGCCACCGCGCCTGGGCGGCAACAAGAGCATGGGTGTGTTCGCCACCCGCGCCACTCACCGGCCCAATGGCATCGGCCAGTCGGTGGTACGCCTGGAAGGCGTGGAGCCAGGGCGCCTGCTGTTGTCTGGCATCGACCTGCTCGACGGTACGCCGGTGCTGGACATCAAGCCGTATGTGCCATACGCCGATAGCATCGCTGGCGCCAGCAACCAGATGGCCAGCCAAGCGCCTGCCGCGATCCCCGTGCAGTGGGCCGACAACGCCCTGCCCCAGGCCCGCGAACATGCACTGCGCCTGGGTGAACCGCTGGTGGAGCTGATCGAGCAGTGCCTGGCGCAGGACCCACGGCCGGCCTACCAGGTGCCGCCGGCCGAGCGGGTCTATGGGGTGAAGTTCTGGGATGTGCAGGTGCGTTGGCACTACCCGCAACCGGACGTGATCCGGGTGCTGGAGGTGGTGAAAGATTGAGGATCACAGGCCCGGCCCATCGCCGGCAAGCCAGCTCCCACAGGGACCGCACAATGCTCAGGCCTGTGGTGACCCTGTGGGAGCTGGCTTGCCGGCGATAGGGCCGGGCCTGAAAGCACAATAATCACCCACAAAAAAGGCGACCCTGAGGTCGCCTTTTTCTTTTCACCATCCCGCGATCAGTGAGCCGGGCCTTCAGCCACGCCCAGGTCGTCGGTCGGACGGGTATCGACCAGCGGCGCACCACCGGAGGCCAGCTCCGATGCCAGCTTGTCGTTGTCCATTTCCTTCACCCACTTGGCCACAACCACGGTGGCAACAGCATTGCCAACCAGGTTGGTCAGGGCGCGGGCTTCGGACATGAAGCGGTCGATGCCGAGGATCAGCGCCAGGCCGGCAACCGGCAGGTGGCCAACGGCCGACAGGGTGGCGGCCAGGACGATGAAGCCCGAACCGGTAACGCCGGCAGCACCCTTGGAAGCCACCAGCAGCACCAGCAGCAAGGTGATCTGGTGAGTGATGTCCATGGTGGTGTCAGTGGCCTGGGCGATGAACACCGCAGCCATGGTCAGGTAGATCGAGGTGCCATCGAGGTTGAACGAGTAACCGGTCGGGATGACCAGGCCAACCACCGACTTCTTCGCACCCAGGCGCTCCATCTTGGCCAGCATGCGTGGCAGGGCCGACTCCGAGGAGGAAGTACCCAGCACGATCAGCAGTTCTTCACGGATGTAGCGGATCAGCTTGAGGACACTGAAACCGTGGGCGCGGCAGATACCGCCCAGCACCACCAGCACGAACAGCAGGCAGGTGATGTAGAAGCAGGCCATCAGGTAGCCCAGTTGCACCAGCGAGCCAACGCCGTACTGGCCGATGGTGAAGGCCATTGCACCGAAGGCACCGACCGGGGCCAGTTTCATGATCATGTTGATGATGTTGAACATGACATGGGCGAAGCGGTCGATCATGTCCAGCACCGGCTTGCCGTAGCTGCCCAGGCGGTGCAGGGCGAAGCCGAACAGCACGGAGAACATCAGCACTTGCAGGATGTCGCCGTTGGCGAAGGCGCCGACCACGGTGTTGGGGATGACGTTGAGCAGGAAGCCGACAGTGGTCTGCTGCGCGCCGGCGGCGGCGTAGGCAGCCACGCTGCTGGCGTTCAGGGTGCTGACGTCAATGTGCATGCCAGCGCCCGGCTTGACCACGTTGACGACGACGAGGCCGATGATCAGGGCGATGGTGGAGACGATTTCAAAGTACAGCAGCGCGTAGCCGCCGGTCTTGCCGACCGACTTCATGCTCTGCATGCCGGCGATGCCGCTGACCACGGTACAGAAGATGATCGGGGCGATGACCATCTTGATCAGTTTGACGAAGCCGTCACCCAAGGGTTTGAGGGCGACGCCGGTCTCTGGGTAGTAGTGGCCGAGCAGGATGCCGATGGTGATGGCGACCAACACCTGGACATACAGGGATTTGTACAGCGGCTGACGTGTCGTCATGGCTAATTTTCCTCAAGTGTGCCGGTTCACCCTTCCCAGGGCGATGGGGCACCTGAATCGCTAACCCTCCTGCACCTGGAGGGATTTGTCGTTGTGTTCGAGCTGCCTGGGCAGGCCTCTGCGAGGATCAATAGCAAGGGTGGTGCCAAAATGCCCACCAAGGGTGCAAAGGCTGTATTTGCGAGGGATAAACGCCCAACGACGGGGCGGTTTGCCTGAGGAAGGCTGGCGGATTTCCGCCCGGTGGCGGGATTTGTACAGGGGCATTGGCGGGAATCCGCCCATTGTGACTTGCCTGTGCCGGCCTCTTCGCGGGTAAACCCGCTCCCACAGGTACTGCACAGGGCTCGAGTGCAGTGCGCCCCCTGTGGGAGCGGGTTTACCCGCGAAGAGGCCGGCCAACCCAGCAAATCACTCGAGGTTGAAGGTGATCCTGAACGCCGCGCCCCCCAGAGGAGAATCCCCCAGGCTCAGCTCGGCGTCATAGCTGTCGACGATATCCTTGACCACCGCCAGCCCGATTCCCTGCCCCGGGTGCTGGCTGTCCAGCCGCTCCCCACGCTCCAGAATCCGCTCACGCTGGTGCGCCGGCACCCCCGGCCCGTCGTCCTCGATGCACAAGGTCAACTGCCCAGGCGCCTGTTCCAGGCTTACGCGCACCTGGCCCAGGCTCAAGCGGTAGGCGTTCTCCAGCAGGTTGCCCAGCAGCTCCAGCAACGCGCCCTGCTCCATCGGCACCTGCGCCGCATCGGGTAGTTGCAGCGTCACATCCACCCGCTTGTCCCGGTACACCTTGGCCAAGGTGCTGCACAGGCTTTCGAGCAACGGCCGCAGCAACACGCTGTGGCGTACCAGGCCGCTCTTGCGCAGGCTGGCGCGTTGCAGCTGGTAGTCGATCTGCTGGCTCATGCGCTCGATCTGGCTCTGCAGCACGCGCGCCTGCTCGCGCTCGCCGCTACGCTGCTGCAGGCTTTCGCCCACCCCCTGCAACACCGCCAGCGGCGTCTTCAGGCTGTGCGCCAGGTCATCGAGCGAATCACGGTAGCGCTGACGCTGCTCGCGCTCGCTGCGCAACAGGCGGTTCAGCGAGCCGGTCAGGCGCAGCAGCTCCCGTGGGTGTTCGCCACTCAGACCATCCCGCACGCCCGACTCCACGTCGTCCAGCTCGCGGCTGAGCCGGCGCAACGAACGCAGGCCCCAGGTCAGGCCGGCCCACAGCAGCACCAGCAGCGCCAGCAAGGCCGCGCCAAAGCCCAGGTAGAGCTTTTCGCGCAGGCCATCGAGGGTGTGCTGGTATTCGCGCACCGGTTGCAGGGCAACGATGCTGTAGGCGGCGCTCTGGCCACCCAGCAGCTTGATCTCGACGTCATAGACGAAGAACTCTTCGCCATCGGCCTGGTGAATGCGGGCGAATTCGTTGCCGCGGCCGTCGTAGCGCGGGCGGTAGTTGACGTTCTGCGCGGCGGTTGCCCGCGACTGCCAGACCAGCTTGCCGTCGCGGTCGAAGATATAGCCGAGCAGGCCGGTGTACGGCAGGTTGTAACGCTCGTCCGGCAGCAGCGTCGGCATCTGCAGTTGGCCGTGTTCGATGCGCGCAGCGGAAATCAGGGTGGTCACATCCGAGGCCAGGCGTTGTTCGATCGACTCCTGCAGGGCCAGGCTGAAGGCCTTCTGCAAGGCCGGCAGCAGCGCCAGCATGAACAGCAGCGCCAGCACCGCGGCCGCCAGCATCAGGCGCACCCGCAGCGAACGGATCATCGGCAGCGCTCGGTGAACAGGTAGCCCAGGCCGCGCACGGTGTCGATCGGTTTGAAGCCGTGCTCGCCCTCGAGCTTGCGCCGCAGGCGGCCGACCAGCACT
Organism: Pseudomonas sp. B8(2017); assembly: GCF_002113575.1. NCBI lineage: Bacteria > Pseudomonadati > Pseudomonadota > Gammaproteobacteria > Pseudomonadales > Pseudomonadaceae > Pseudomonas > Pseudomonas sp. B8(2017). The sequence continues at coordinate 97,875 of NZ_NEIO01000020.1, forward strand.
TCGATGACATTGGGGTCGCGTTCCTCGTCACCCGGGTACAGCTGCTCCATCAGGCGGTCCTTGGCCACCACCTGCTGGTGATGGCGCATGAGGTATTCGAGGATGCGGTATTCGTAGGCGGTCAGGGCCAGGGGCTGCTCGTCCAGCGTCGCCTGCTTGCGGTTGAGGTCGAGCACCAGCGGGCCGGCGGCAATGGTCGATTGGGTAAAGCCGCTGGAACGGCGCAGCAGGGCGTTCAGGCGTGCCTCGAGTTCTTCGAACTGGAACGGTTTGACCAGGTAGTCGTCGGCACCCGCGGCCAGGCCCTCGACCTTGTCCTGCCAGTTGCCGCGGGCGGTGAGGATGAGAATGGGGAAGGTCTTGTCCTGGCTGCGCAGGCGCGTGATCAGCTCCAGCCCGCTGATGCCGGGCAGGCCCAGGTCGATGATGGCCAGGTCGAAGTGGTATTGCCCGGCCTGGTACAGCGCCTCCTCGGCATCGGCGACCGCCTCGACCACATGGCCGCTTTCGCCCAGGCGGGTGTAGAGGTGATGGCGAAGCAGGGCTTCGTCCTCGACCACCAGCAGTTTCATGTGCAGCTCCTTGATATGTATTGCCTGTACCGGCCTCTTCGCGGGCACGCCCGCTCCCACAGGGATCGCACAGGCTCCAAGGCTCGTGCAGTACCTGTGGGAGCGGGCGTGCCCGCGAAAGGGCCGGTACAGGATAACCCGGCTCGCCCGTCAGAACTTGTAGCTTGCAGCCAGGTAGGTCTGCGCGCTGCTGGTCAGGCGCAGGGTGCCGTCCTTCGGCCCGCCGTGCGCACCCACTTCGGTGGCGGCGTTGGTACGCAGGTAACGGTAGCCCAGTTCCACCGAAGCCTTGTCGGTGATGTCCTGGATCACGCCGGCCTGCAGGCCATACGCGTAACCGTAGTCGGTATCCCGGCTGGCACCCGGCGAGTCCTGGGTCAGCTTGGTCACGCCCAGGCTGCCGCCACCGAACAGCTTGGTGGTATCACCCACCGGCAGGAACAGGTCGTAGCTGCCCAGCAGGTTTTCCTGGCGCAGCTTCAGGCCGCTGTGGTCGCCCGAGACATTGTCGTAAGTCATGTAGTAGCGGCCCTGGTCATTGATCTTGCCCACGCGCACACCCCAGGTGTCGTCCTTGCCGATGATGCCGTCGGCGTTGAGGTGGTCGGTGTTGCGCTGCAGCAGGCCGGACTTGCGAACCTTGTCGCTGGTCTGGCCGTAGGTCAGGCTGGCGAAGTTGTCGTCAGCGGCCTGGGCAGTGGTGATGCCAGCGGCGCAGACGGCCATGGCGGCAAGCAGGGTGTTGAAGGTTTTCATGGCTGGATACTCCAGTTGAGTGCGCTGTTTCGGTCTGGAAGCTAGAGTAAGCAGGGCACCCTGAACCGCGACTGAACCCTGGCTGAACCTCGGCTGAACGAACCGTTTGCAGAACAAGGAGTAGTGACCATGCGCGCCCTGCTGGCCTTGACCCTGATGTGCAGCGCCGCCCTCGCCCAAGCGGCGGTACAAACCCGCGAGATCCCCTACCAGGACGCCGACGGCAACCGCCTGGTCGGCTACTACGCCTATGACGACGCCATCGAAGGCAAGCGCCCCGGCATTGTCGTGGTGCATGAGTGGTGGGGGCTGAACGACTACGTCAAGCGCCGCGCCCGCGAGCTTGCGGCGCTGGGCTACAACGCACTGGCCATCGACATGTATGGCGACGGCAAGCAAACCGAACACCCTGCCGACGCCAAGGCGTTCATGACAGCGGCGACGAAAGACCCCAAGGCCGCGGAGCGGCGCTTCGATGCCGGCCTGGAGCTGCTCAAGCTGCAGCCCAATACCAACAAGCACCAGTTGGGGGCAGTGGGTTACTGCTTTGGCGGCAAGGTGGCGCTGGATGCCGCGCGGCGAGGGGAAAAGCTCGATGGCGTGGTGAGCTTCCACGCCCCGCTGGTCACGCAGACACCGGCCAGGCCGGGCGTGGTGCGGGCCGATATCCTGGTGGAGCATGGTGCGGCGGACTCCCTGGTGACCGAGCAGCAGGTGGAAGCGTTCAAGGCGGAAATGGATGCAGCCAAGGTCAACTACCAGTTCGTCAGTATTCCCGGGGCCAAGCACGGGTTCAGCAACCCGGATTCGGACCGCATGGGGCACGGTGAACATGGCGGGCCGGATATTGCCTACAACAAGGTAGCGGACGAGAGCTCCTGGGCGGATATGCAGGCGTTCTTCAAGAAGGTGTTCAAGTAAACAACGCGAGGGTCCGCTTTGCGGCCCAATCGCCGGCAAGCCAGCTCCCACAGGGGCCGCGCAAAGCTTGGGCCGTGCACTGTACCTGTGGGAGCTGGCTTGCCGGCGATTGGGCTGCAAAGCAGCCCCTGCGATTCGATCTCCCACACCGTCGCCTCGGCTGGCACAATACCCCCCCATGAACACACTCCCCGCCTGCTGCGCCCCGCTCCAGCACCACTGGCCCCTGCCCCGCCCACTACCCGGCTCGGTGCTGGTCAGTTGTTACTTCGACCCCGCCCGCCTGGCACCCGACGACTTCCAGCGCGCCGGCGTCGTGCCAGGCGCCAGCCTGCAGCGTTCGGTGGCCAAGCGTCAGGCCGAGTACCTGGCCGGCCGGGTATGTGCCCGCGCCGCGCTGCAGCGCCTGGACGGCCGTGACTACGTGCCCGGTACCCACGAGGACCGTTCGCCCATCTGGCCCGCCGGCATCCACGGCTCGATCACCCACGGCAAAGGCTGGGCTGCCGCCGTGGTTGCTGCCGAGGGCAGTTGCCAGGGCCTGGGCCTGGATCAGGAAGCACTGCTGGATGACCAGCGTGCCGAGCGGCTGATGGGCGAAATCCTCACCCCGCCCGAACTCGAGCGCCTGGACCGCCGCCAGCTCGGCCTTGCCGTCACCCTGACCTTCTCGCTGAAGGAAAGCCTGTTCAAGACGCTCTACCCGCTGACCCGCCAGCGCTTCTACTTCGAGCACGCCGAAGTGCTGGACTGGTCCGCCGAAGGCCTGGCCCGCCTGCGCCTGCTCACCGACCTGTCGCCGCAGTGGCGGCATGGCGCCGAACTGCAGGGCCAGTTCTGCCTGCAGGACGGCCACCTGCTCAGCCTGGTCAGCGTCTGACCGTCACGACGGTGCCTGCTGCCGTGGCCAGTTCAGGCTGAAGCAGGCACCGCCCAGCGCGGCGCTGCGCCCCACCGTGGCCCGCCCCGCGTGCCAGTAGATGATCCGCCGCACGATAGACAGGCCCAAGCCATGCCCGCCCGAGGCGCGGGTACGGCTGTCGTCGAGGCGGGTGAACGGTGTGAAGATGCGGTCCCAGACGCCCTCGGGGATGCCCGGGCCGTCATCCTCCACGTCGATGCGGCAGCGTTGCTGCCCCAACTGGTAGCTCAGGCGCACCTCGGCCTCTGCGTGGCGCATGGCGTTGCCCACCAGGTTCTGCAGGGCCCGGTGCAGGTAGCGCGGTTCGGCTTCGACCCAGGCGCCTTCGCCATCCGCGCCCTGGCACTCACCACGCACCACCCGTACCTCGGCACGCAGCGGCGCAAGCTCTTCGATCACCCGGTCGAGCAAGGCGTCCAGGTCTACCCGCTCGAACTTCAGCGCCGGTGCGCCCTGCTCCAGACGGGCGTAGGTGAGCATCTCGTCGACCAACTTGTCGAGGTCCTGGATATCGCCGTCCATGCCCGCCAGGTGCTTGGCCCGGGCCTGCTCGGTGGTGGCACTTTCGATCATCTCCAGGCCAAAGCGCAGGCGTGCCACCGGCGTGCGCAGCTCGTGGGAAACCGCCCGCACCAGCTCGCGCTGCATGGTCAGCGAGCGCTGCAGGTGCTCGGCCATGCCGTTGAAGGCCGCGGCCAGGCGCCCCACCGAGTCGGCGTCGCCGGCCGGCACACGGGTGTCCAGGCTGCCCTGGGCGATGCGCGTGGCGGCAATCTCCAGCCCCGACACACGCCGCTCCAGTTGGCGCACCAGCAGGTAGACCACCAGGCCGATCAGGCACAGGCCAAGAAAGGTGATCAGGATCAGCAACTGCGGCGGATACGGGTTGAGCTGGTACAGCGGGCCGATTTCCAGCACCCAGGGCGAACCCGCCAGCCCGGCGAACACGCGGATCGAGTCACCATCCTTGCCCAGGGCCATGACCGTGTCGCCCTCCTCGACCCGGCGCCGCTGGTCATCGTCCAGGCTCACCCGCTCGATGCGCTGCAGGGCCACGCCAAAGCCGAAGCCCTTTTCTTTCTTGATCTGTGCCAGGCGCTGCTGCTGTTCGGTCACCGGGTAGCGCACCAGTTCGTCGGCCAACAGATAGAGGGTGGCCCGCGCCAGTTGCTCGCTGATCTGTTTGATCTGCGCTACCAGCATCAGGTCTTCCTGGCCGACCTTGCGCAGCACCTGGGCCGCATGCGGGCCGGTCTTCTCGACCACCACCAGGCCGCGGTACAGGCGCGCCCGCTGGCCGCCATCGAGTGTGCGCGCGGTCATCGGTTGCAGCGCCAGCGGCACGCCGAGCAGGCGCTCCCAGATCAGCAGCGAGCGCTTGCGTTCGGTGTCGTTCTGCAGCGCCAGGTTGTCGGCCATCAGGCTGAAGGTACCCTGGGCCAGGCCCTCGCGGTGCTGGGCGGCACGCACTTCGTTGACCAGGTGCAGGCTGAGCACCCCGAGCAGGGCCACCAGCACCAGCACGGCCAGCATGCCGCCATAGATGCGCAGGAAGATCGAGTTGTTCATGGGGCCTCGCCGACGAACAGGTAGCCCTTGCTGCGCAGGGTCTTGATCAGCCTTGGCTGGAGCGGGTCGTCGCCGATCTTGGGGCGGATTCTGGAAATGCGTATGTCGATGGAGCGGTCCTGGCCGTCGTAGCCGACGCCACGCAGAGCAGTGAAGATCTGCTCGCGCGTCAGCACCCGCCCGGCGTTGCTGGCCAACAGCCAGAGCAGGTCGAATTCGGCGCCGGTCAGCTCGATCAGCTGTTCCCCCAGACGCGCCTCGCGCAGGCGATTGTCGATGCGCAGCGCGCCGAAGGCCAGGTCCTGGCGCTTGCTGTCCGGTGCTTCGCTGCGGCGCAGCAGGGCCTGAATGCGTGCCAGCAGCAGGCGTGGGCGTACGGGTTTGCAGACGTAGTCGTCGGCCCCCAGGTCCAGGCCCTGCACCTGGTCGAGTTCATCGCTGCGGGCGGTCAGCATGAGGATCGGGCCGGGGTACTGGCTGCGCACCCGGCGGCAGATGCTCAGGCCGTCCTCGCCGGGCAGCATCAGGTCGAGAATGACCAGGTCGGGCTGGCTGTCGACGATGCGCCGCGCGGCGCGGGCGCCATCGCCCTCGACGCTGACTTCGTAGCCGTTGGCCTGCAGGTACTCGGCGGTGAGCTCGGCCAGGCGCTGGTCGTCTTCGACGATGAGGATGCGGGGTGCGGGGTGGTCCATGGCTTGTGCCTTTTGTTTGTTGTTTTTCTATGGCCTGTGCCGGCCTATTCGCGGGCTCGCCCGCTCCCACAGGGACCGCGCCCCTTTCAAGGCTTGCACAGTACCTGTGGGAGCGGGCGTGCCCGCGAAGGGGCCGGTGCAGGCAACATAACCCTTTAACCAAAAAGCAACATCCCCTCGGAATACTACGGCTGCCATGCGGTACTGCCAACCTGCCAGCAGCCCCTAGACTGAACCGTTTTTTGTGATAGGGTTCGCGCCCGAAAAATTCTGCCCCGGGGCAGCAAGGCGCAGAAAAATACTGCAAACCACTTGGCACAAGGCCTACAGCGAATACCCACCATTCACTCACAAAGTACGCACAAGTTATCCACAGGCGCTCGCCTTGCAAAGCCCCCGATACCGCATTATCTTGTATCCCGATCGCAGCGAACCACTAGATATAGGGGTTCGTGCAAAATCACACACAAAAGTCAACCCGCAAAATCAAGCGATTTTTTCGGGTGAACTTCAAGTGATTCCAGCAGCCAAACCGCTCCTGCGGAGGCGACCGAGGCAAGCCCTTCCAGGGCCTTGTTCGGGTATGGGTGTTACAGGCCAGGCCTGGCATCCATCAGCAACAGTTTTTGGGCCCGGCCCAGAACCTTTGACTTCGGCCAGGGAGCGGCGAGCCAATTGCCCTTATTCCTGAGTCTGTCCCGAAGTTGGTACGCCCGCGCGGGCGGATGCGCATGCATTGCCCATCCCCGCCGGGCCATCGAGCAAGTGGACGGAACGGTGGGCGCCCAAAAGGCGCCTGAACAATATAGAAACTGTGGAGACACCCACCCATGCAAACCGACACAACTCGCGAGAACCCGCAGGCCAAGGTGCCGCAGGCCGCCGATTCCAACCAGGATCTGGCCGCCACCGCTCCCGGCCAACTGCGTGTGATCAAGCGTAACGGCACTGTCGTCCCCTACACCGACGACAAGATCACCGTGGCCATCACCAAGGCGTTCCTCGCAGTTGAAGGCGGCACCGCCGCCGCTTCGTCGCGCATCCACGACACCGTCGCGCGCCTGACCGAGCAGGTCACCGCCACGTTCAAGCGTCGCATGCCATCGGGTGGCACCATCCACATCGAAGAAATCCAGGACCAGGTCGAACTGGCCCTGATGCGCGCCGGCGAGCAGAAGGTCGCCCGTGACTACGTGATCTACCGCGAGCAGCGCGCCAAGGAGCGTGCCACCCGCGTCAACACCGAGTCCGTGGTCGAGCCGCACCCAAGCATCCGCATCACCCTGGCCGACGGCAGCCTGGCGCCGCTCGACATGGCCCGCCTGAACACCATCATCAGCGAAGCCTGCGAAGGCCTGGCCGAAGTCGATGGCGACCTGATCCAGCGCGACACCCTGAAGAACCTGTACGACGGCGTGGCCATCAAGGACGTCAACACCGCCCTGGTGATGACCGCCCGTACCCTGGTCGAGCGCGAGCCGAACTACTCGTTCGTTACCGCCCGCCTGCTGATGGACACCCTGCGCGCCGAAGGCCTGGGCTTCCTGAACGTGGCCGAGAGCGCCACCCACCACGAAATGGCCGACCTGTACGCCAAGGCCCTGCCGGCCTACATCGACAAAGGCGTCGAGTTCGAGCTGCTGGACCCGGCCCTGAAAGGCTACGACCTGGACCGCCTGGGCAAGGCCATCGACCACGAGCGTGACCAGCAATTCACCTACCTGGGCCTGCAGACCCTGTACGACCGCTACTTCATCCACAAGGATGGCGTGCGCTTCGAGCTGCCACAGGTGTTCTTCATGCGTGTGGCCATGGGCCTGGCGCTGGAAGAGAAAGACAAAGAAGCCCGTGCCATCGAGTTCTACAACCTGTTGTCGTCCTTCGACTACATGGCCTCGACCCCGACCCTGTTCAACGCCGGCACCCTGCGCCCGCAGCTGTCCAGCTGCTACCTGACCACCGTGCCGGACGACCTGTCGGGCATCTACCACGCGATCCACGACAACGCCATGCTGTCGAAATTCGCCGGTGGCCTGGGCAACGACTGGACCCCTGTGCGTGCACTGGGCTCCTACATCAAGGGCACCAACGGCAAGTCGCAGGGCGTGGTTCCGTTCCTGAAAGTGGTCAACGACACCGCCGTTGCCGTCAACCAGGGTGGCAAGCGCAAGGGCGCCGTGTGTGCCTACCTGGAAACCTGGCACCTGGACATCGAAGAATTCATCGAGCTGCGCAAGAACACCGGTGATGACCGTCGTCGTACCCACGACATGAACACCGCCAACTGGATCCCTGACCTGTTCATGAAGCGTGTCTTCGATGACGGCAAGTGGACCCTGTTCTCGCCTTCGGAAGTGCCAGACCTGCACGACCTGACCGGCAAGGCCTTCGAAGAGCGCTACGAGTACTACGAAGCCCTGACCGAGTACAACAAGATCAAGGTGTTCAAGACCATCCAGGCCAAAGACCTGTGGCGCAAGATGCTGTCGATGCTGTTCGAGACCGGCCACCCGTGGCTGACCTTCAAGGACCCGTGCAACCTGCGTTCGCCGCAGCAGCACGTGGGCGTGGTCCACAGCTCGAACCTGTGCACCGAGATCACCCTGAACACCAACAAGGACGAGATCGCGGTCTGCAACCTGGGCTCGATCAACCTGCCGAACCACATCGTCGACGGCAAGCTGGACACCGCCAAGCTGCAACGCACCGTGAACACCGCCGTGCGCATGCTCGACAACGTGATCGACATCAACTACTACTCGGTGCCGCAAGCGCGTAACTCGAACTTCAAGCACCGCCCGGTCGGCCTGGGCATCATGGGCTTCCAGGATGCGCTGTACCTGCAGCACATTCCGTACGGCTCCGATGCTGCCGTCGAGTTCGCCGACAAGTCGATGGAAGCGGTCAGCTTCTACGCCATCCAGGCGTCCTGCGACCTGGCCGACGAGCGCGGTGCGTACGAGACCTTCCAGGGTTCGCTGTGGTCCAAGGGCATCCTGCCGCTGGATTCGCAACAGATCCTGATCGAGGCCCGTGGCGCCAAGTACATCGACGTCAACCTGGAAGAGTCCCTGGACTGGGCCCCGGTGCGCGAGCGCGTCAAGAAAGGTATTCGTAACTCGAACATCATGGCCATCGCGCCGACCGCGACCATCGCCAACATCACCGGCGTGTCGCAGTCCATCGAGCCGACCTACCAGAACCTGTACGTGAAATCGAACCTGTCGGGCGAGTTCACCGTGATCAACCCGTACCTGGTCCGCGACCTGAAGGCCCGTGGCCTGTGGGACTCGGTAATGATCAACGACCTGAAGTACTACGACGGTTCGGTGCAGCAGATCGAGCGTATCCCGCAAGAGCTGAAGGACCTGTACGCCACCGCGTTCGAAGTCGAGACCAAGTGGATCGTCGATGCCGCCTCGCGTCGCCAGAAGTGGATCGACCAGGCCCAGTCGCTGAACCTGTACATCGCCGGCGCCTCGGGCAAGAAGCTGGACGTGACCTACCGCATGGCCTGGTACCGTGGTCTGAAGACCACCTACTACCTCCGTGCCCTGGCCGCGACCAGCACCGAGAAGTCGACCATCAACACCGGCAAGCTCAACGCCGTTTCCAGCGGTGGCGACAGCGCCCCGGTCCAGGCAGCCGGCCCTGCGCCAGTGCCGAAGGCCTGCGCGATCGACGAGCCTGACTGCGAAGCCTGCCAGTAAGGCCTGAGTGCCGCGCGGGGTGCCCACGGGCGCCCCGCGCGGCATTTTTGTATCCGCCCTGCGCTGAAACCGGCCGCGTAACTTCGGTCGAAGAAGCACGCAGGCATCTCAAGACACGCATTGCCGAAACGTTGCATACAACTCGGTAGCTGCGGATTGACCCGGTTCCTGTAGGAGCGGCCTTGTGTCGCGATGGGCCGCAAAGCGGCCCCGGCGATGTATGTGGCGAAGCTGCAATATTGGGGGCGCTTTCGCACCCCATCGCGACACAAGGCCGCTCCTACAAAGATCGCGCCAACACCACATCCTGTGCTTAAAAAATAAATAACCACAACATATAGTGCCTTTCGCGTTTTACCGCTACACTTCCCCCCTGTATCTGATGACACACGCTTCGTGAACGGACGCACGCAAAACCGGTCGAAAAAGTTACCCTCGCCCGCCAGACACGCGCCCCGATCGAAGGCGAATTCCGGTATACTGCGCCCCCTCTGAAAAGGGCACCTTTCAATTGTCCTGGCCCCTCCGAGAGGCCTGGCCAGGTACAAGCCAGAACACACCAGATGTAAACGAGAGTCAGCCTCTCGAGCTGTCCATTCGCCGTAACGGCCTTGCGTCAGGCATCACATTCTTAAAATCCAACCGGTTGCCCCAGGGCGACCCTCAAGCAGGAGCCAAACCATGCTGAGCTGGGACGAATTCGACAAGGAAGACGGCGAAGTAGCCGCCAAAGGCAACACCCCTGCGCAGGCCGCTGCCGCCGCCACCCTCGACAAGCTCGACAGCGCCGGTGGTGCCGCCGCCCTGGAAGCCCGTGCCGCCACAGCCGACGACTCCGAGGCCGTCAAGCGCGCCAAGGCTGCCCTGAACGACCTCGACATCGCCGAAGGCCTGGCCGAGCTGGAAGGCTCCGGCGCCCGCGTGCGTGTTGACGAAAAGCGCATGATCAACTGCCGCGCCGACCTCAACCAGCTGGTACCGTTCAAGTACGACTGGGCCTGGCAGAAGTACCTGGACGGCTGCGCCAACCACTGGATGCCGCAAGAGGTCAACATGACCGCCGACATCGCCCTGTGGAAGAGCATGGACGGCCTGACCGAAGACGAGCGTCGTATCGTCATGCGCAACCTCGGCTTCTTCTCCACTGCCGACTCGCTGGTAGCCAACAACCTGGCCCTGGCCGTGTACCGCCTGATCACCAACCCGGAGTGCCGCCAGTACATCCTGCGCCAGGCCTTCGAAGAGGCGATCCACACCCACGCCTACCAGTACTGCATCGAGTCGCTGGGCATGGATGAAGGCGAGATCTTCAACATGTACCACGAGATCCCGTCGGTAGCGAAGAAAGCCGCCTGGGGCCTGAAGTACACCCGCGCCATCTCCGATCCGGAATTCAACACCGGCACCGTCGAAACCGACAAAGAGCTGCTGCGCAACCTGATCGCCTACTACTGCGTACTGGAAGGCATCTTCTTCTACTGCGGCTTCACCCAGATCCTGTCCATGGGCCGCCGCAACAAGATGACCGGCGTGGCCGAGCAGTTCCAGTACATTCTGCGTGACGAGTCGATGCACCTGAACTTCGGTATCGACGTGATCAACCAGATCAAGATCGAGAACCCGCACCTGTGGGATGCGGCGATGAAGGAAGAAGCGACCCAGATGATCCTGCAAGGGACCCAGCTGGAGATCGAATACGCCCGTGACACCATGCCACGCGGCGTGCTGGGCATGAACGCCGCGATGATGGAAGACTACCTCAAGTTCATCGCCAACCGTCGCCTGACCCAGATTGGTCTGAAGGAAGAGTACCCTGGGACTACCAACCCGTTCCCGTGGATGAGCGAGATCATGGACTTGAAGAAAGAGAAGAACTTCTTCGAGACCCGTGTGATCGAGTATCAGACTGGTGGGGCGTTGAGCTGGGATTGATATCCGAGCGAGCATAAAAAAGGCTGCCGATTGGCAGCCTTTTTTATTGGCCGGGAAAAGCCGAAGAGGAAGCTTCCTACAAGGTTCTCATTGTGACTTTTGTAGCGTCGCGATAACGTCTGTCGGAGCTTAAGAACGCTCACGCAGCGGTATTCCGTTCCCGTTAGCAGCGGCTCTCCAAATCAGGATGGCCAAGATGGACAGTTTCAATGCACCTACCCTCTTCACCCGCCACAACCGCCCCCTCCACACCCTCTGGCTCGAATCCCAAGCCTGGTTCTGCGCCCACGAACTCGGCCGGCTGAGTGGTCACTTCTACGACGAACACTGCATGCGCAAGCTCGACCCGGATCAGTACCGCTCCGTGCAGTTGCTGCGCTATGGCAAGTACCAGGAAACCACGATGGTCAGCGAATCCGGGGCCTATACCTTGTTGGCGCATCACCATGTGCCGGAGAACCGGCATTTGCGCTGGTGGCTGACGCATGAGGTGGTGGCGGTGCTGCGTGATCGGCAGGCGGACGGCGTGGAGGATGTCCCGCGACTGGGGCAGATGTGCTGGCCTGGGGGGCGGAGCGCGACGTTGTTGTATTGGCAGAGTGAGCCTTGGGTGAGGATGCGGGATATGCCGGTGGTGCTGGCTGGGGAAGTGCAACAGCTGCCGCTGGTAGAGAGGCCGAAGTTGAGTTGGCGGGAGTGTGCGCAGCGGGCGCTGCGGTTGCATGGGGTTTAAGCGGCGGTTTTGCCTGGGCGGGCCTCTTCGCGGGTGAACCCGCTCCCACAGGTATGGACTGCCCCCGAAAAGTTGGACAGTTTTAGCCAGTGGCCTGGGTCCTGTAGCTGACAGGGCTCAGGCCATTGAGTTTCAGCCTGATGCGGTCATGGTTGTAGTAATGGATGTACTCCTCCAGGCCCGCCTTCAGCTGTTCG
>NZ_NEIO01000021.1:0-105090 GCF_002113575.1 Pseudomonas sp. B8(2017)
GGGCGGGGCGGGGGGCGGTGTGGGCTTCTTCGCGGGCTTGCCCGCTCCCACAGGAGTTACACAGGCCTCAGGGGGTGTGCAGTTCCTGTGGGAGCGGGCGAGCCCGCGAAGCAGGCGACGCGGATCGAGATCAGATGCGGAAGCTGCCCACCAGGTGCTTCAGGCGGCCGGCCTGCTGCTCCAGGTCGGAGCAGGCACGCAGGGTGGCCTGCAGGTTTTCCACGCCTTCCTGGTTGAGCATGTTGATCTCGTTGATGTCCATGTTGATCGCCTCGACCACGGCGGTCTGCTCTTCGGTGGCGGTGGCCACCGACTGGTTCATGCCGTCGATCTCGCCGATGCGCACGGTAACGCTGTCCAGCCGCTCACCGGCCTGGTTGGCGATCTGCATGCTGTCCTGGCTGTGGCGCTGGCTCTGGTCCATGGTCTCGACCGATTCGCGCGCGCCGACCTGCAGTTCTTCGATCATGGTCTGCACCTGTTGCGCCGACTCCTGGGTGCGGTGCGCCAGGTTGCGTACTTCATCGGCGACAACCGCAAAACCACGCCCGGCTTCACCGGCGCGGGCCGCTTCGATGGCCGCGTTGAGCGCCAGCAGGTTGGTCTGCTGGGAAATGCTGGTGATCACCTCGAGGATCTGGCCGATGTTGACGGTCTTGCTGTTCAGCGTCTCGATGTGCGCGCTGGAAGTGACGATCAGGTCGGACAGGCGGTTCATTGCCGCAATGTTGCGTTCTACCACCTGCTGCCCTTCTTCGGCCAGCAACCGCGCCGAACTGGCGTGCTGCGAAGCCTGGGCGGCGTTGCCGGCAATTTCCTGGGCAGCGGCGCCCAGTTCGTTGATGGCGGCGGCCACGCTGTTGGTGCGGTTGGACTGTTCGTCGGAGTTGGTCATCGACGAGTTCGAGGCACTGATGACCCGCAGGGCTACTTCGTTGACCTGCTCGGTGGCCGAGGACACTTCGCGGATCGAGCTGTGAATACGCTCGACGAAACGGTTGAAGGCGCTGCCCAGGATGCCGAATTCGTCGTGGTTGTGGATACGCAGGCGCTTGGTCAGGTCGCCTTCACCTTCGGCGATGTCTTCCATGGCGCGGGTCATGGTGTGCAGCGGCTGCATCAGCACACGGATCAGCAGGCCGAGCAGGCCGATGATGATCACCACCGCCACCAGCGTGGCGATCACCGCCGAGGTGCGGAAGGTGCTGAGCATCGAGAAGGCCTTGTCCTTGTCCACCGACAGGCCGATGTACCAGTTGGCCGAAGGCAGGCCGGTGATCGGGGTGAAGGTCAGCAGGCGGGCCTGGCCTTCGCTCTGCACTTCGGTCAGCTCACCGGTCAGTTTCGGCGTGTGCTGCGGGAACAGGTCCGACAGCGACTTCATCACCAGGTCTTTGTCCGGGTGCACCAGGATCTTGCCCTGGTCGTTGACCAGGAAGGCGTAGCCCATGCCGCCGAAGTTCAGTGAGTTGATGATCTGCACCAGGCCGTCCAGGGCCAGGTCGCCACCGACCACGCCGACACTGGCGGAAACCTTGCTGAGGATGCCGATGACCATCTTGTTGGTGGTCATGTCGATGTACGGCTCGGTCAGGGTCGCGCCGGCGGCATTCATGCCGTCCTTGTACCAGGGGCGGGTGCGCGGGTCGTAGCCGTCGGGCATTTTCGAATCAGGGCGCACGCTGAAGCCGCCGTCGACCTTGCCCAGGTAGACGGTGAGGAAGCTGGAAACCAGCGCATTCTGGCCCATCAGGGTTTCGGCGTTGGTCGGGTCCTGGGCTATGTTCTGTGCCAGGTTTTCCACCAGCTTGATACGGCCTTCGAACAGGTTGCGGATATTGGTCGAAGTGGAAGCGCCCATTTCAGCCAGATAGTTTTCGAGGTCCTCGCGGATCGCATTACGCTGGAGGTAATCGTTGTAGAGCGTGAAAAGGCTGAAGGCGAGTATCACGATCAGTGACGCTGCCAAAAGAATCTTGTGGCTGAAACGAAGGCTTTTGTTCATGGCGTAATCGGTTCCGCTAAGGTTTCATATCAGGCGTTTGCACGCGTGGAGTCGCAAAGCAGTGCAACATCCCGAAAAAGTCCCTTTTCGGTTGTTCCTCTCTATTAAGGCGAATATCACCCACAGGTATCGGCCGAATTACGGTAAAGCTTGAGCAGAGGATTAAAAGATGTCGGAAATTTCGACCATCGTTGTAGGCGCTGGCCCGGATGGCCAGCCAGTTGGGCAAGCGATGAGGCTGGCTAACCGCCATGGCCTGGTGGCGGGCGCGACGGGTACTGGCAAGACCGTCACCCTGCAGCATCTGGCGGAAGCGTTCAGTGATGCGGGGGTTGCGGTGTTCGCCGCCGATGTCAAAGGTGACCTTTGCGGCCTGGGCGCTGCTGGTGCGCCGCAGGGCAAGGTGGCTGAGCGCATCGCCGGCATGCCCTGGCTGGGGCACAGGCCCCAGGCTTACCCGGTGAGCCTGTGGGACATTGCCGGGCAGTCCGGCCACCCGTTGCGCACCACCCTCAGTGAAATGGGGCCGCTGCTGCTGGGCAACCTGCTGGAACTGACCGACAGCCAACAGGCGGCGCTGTACGCGGCGTTCAAGGTGGCCGACCGTGAAGGCCTGCTGCTGCTCGACCTCAAGGACCTCAAGGCGCTGCTCGCGCACCTGAAGGACAACCCGCAATTGCTGGGCGAAGACAGCGCGCTGATGACCACGGCCTCCACCCAGGCGCTGTTGCGTCGGTTGGCGACCCTGGAACAGCAGGGCGCCGAGGCGTTGTTCGGTGAACCGGGGCTGCAGCTTGAGGACCTCCTGCGGCCAGACCCGGATGGCCGTGGGCGTATCCACCTGCTGGACGCCAGCCGGTTGGTTCACGATGCCCCCAAGGTGTACGCGACCTTCCTGTTGTGGTTGCTGGCCGAGTTGTTCGAGCAACTGCCCGAGCGCGGTGATGCCGACAAGCCGGTGCTGGCGTTGTTCTTCGATGAAGCACACTTGTTGTTCAACGATACGCCCAAGGCATTGCAGGATCGCCTGGAGCAGGTGGTGCGGCTGATTCGTTCCAAGGGTGTGGGGGTGTACTTCGTTACCCAGTCGCCGGGGGATTTGCCGGATGCGGTACTGGCCCAGTTGGGCTTGCGCATTCAGCATGGCTTGCGGGCGTTTACCGCCAAGGAGCAGAAGTCGCTGCGGGCGGTGGCTGATGGCTTCCGCCCCAACCCGGCGTTCGACACCCTGGCGGTGCTGACTGAACTGGGGATTGGCGAGGCACTGGTGGGGACGCTGGAAGAGAAGGGCACGCCAGCGATGGTGCAACGGGTGCTGATTGCACCGCCGCAGTCGCGTATCGGGCCGTTGAGTGCGGCTGAGCGCAGTGCGCTGATTGCCGATTCACCACTGGCGGGGCGTTACGACAAGCCGGTGGACCGTGAGTCGGCGTATGAGATGCTGACCCAGCGCAAGGGTGAGCCGGTGGAGCCCGCGCCGCAACCCAAGGCAGATGAAGAAAGCTTTGCCGACAAGGCCGGTGAGTTCTTGCAGAGTGCGGCAGGGCAGGCAATCAAGTCGGCGGTGCGCCAGGCGGCCAACCAGTTGGGGCGGCAGTTGGTGCGTGGGTTGATGGGGTCGTTGCTGGGGGGCAAGAAAAGGTAGTTTGCCTGTACCGGCCCTATCGCCGGCAAGCCAGCTCCCACAGGTACTGCACAGGCCTTGCGGGCGGTGCAATACCTGTGGGAGCTGGCTTGCCGGCGATAGGGTCGGTACAGGAATGACACCTATGAAAAAGGCGCCCGTCAGGCGCCTTCTTCTTATTGCGGTATCACTCAGCCAATGGCTTTGGACGCCAGCCAGAACAGGCCGGCCGCCAGGCCCATCGACGCAGGCAGGGTCAGAACCCAGGCCAGCAGGATGGTCTTCACGGTGCCGCCTTGCAGGCCGCTCTTGTTGGCGACCATGGTGCCGGCCACACCGGACGACAACACGTGGGTGGTCGATACCGGCAGGGCGAAGATGTTGGCCATGCCGATGGCGCAAGCCGCGGTGATCTGCGCCGACATGCCCTGGGCATAGGTCATGCCCTGCTTGCCGATCTTCTCGCCAACGGTCAGTACCACGCGCTTCCAGCCGACCATGGTGCCCAGGCCCAGGGCCAGGGCGACGGCCACGATCACCCAGAACGGGGCGTACTCGGTGGTGGCGGTCAGGTCTTTGCGCAGTTTTTCCAGGTCGGCCTTTTCACGGGCTTCCAGGCCTGGCAGCTTGCCGACCTTCTTCGCCGTGTCGTCCAGGCACAGCAGGTAGCGGCGCACTTCGACACGCTTGTCGGCACTCAGGCTGTGGTAGTCGGTCACGCCCTGCAGCGAGGACTGCAGCGCGGCAATGGTCGGCTCGGTCTGCTGCGGGTTGCAGCTGAACTGCTCCGGCAGGTCGCTGGACTTGGCTTTGCCCAGTGCCAGGAACTCGCCCAGGGTGGCGGCGTTGCGCTGGTAGAACTGGCTCATGTGCAGGGTGGCGTCGCGGGTACGCTCGATCTGATAGGTGGTGCTGTTCAGGTCGAGAACGAACTTGGCCGGAACGATACCGATCAGCACCAGCATGATCAGGCCGATGCCTTTCTGGCCGTCGTTGGAGCCGTGCACGAAGCTCACGCCCATGGCCGAAACCACCAGTACCAGGCGGTTCCAGAACGGCGGGTGCTTCTTGTCGTCGAGCTTGCGGCGCTGCTCGGGGGTCTTGTGCATCTTCGACAGCGGGCGCCACCACTTCAGGCCGATCAGTACCAGGGCGGCAACGGCGAAGCCGGCCATCGGCGAGACCACCAGCGACATGGCGATGTCGATCGCCTTCTGCCAGTTGACGCCGTCGCCCAGCGGGATGTCGTTGATCAGGGCGTTGGCCAGGCCGACGCCGAGGATGGAGCCGATCAGCGTGTGCGAGCTGGAGGCGGGGATACCGAAGTACCAGGTGCCCAGGTTCCAGGTGATGGCCGCAGCCAGCAGCGAGAAGACCATGGCCAGGCCGTGTCCGGTGTTCACATTGATCAGCAGCTCTACCGGCAGCAAGTGCACGATGGCATAGGCCACCCCGACACCGCCGAGCAGAACGCCAAGGAAGTTGAACACGCCGGAGAAGAACACGGCGAGGTGCGGCGGCATGGCTTTGGTATAGATGACGGTAGCTACCGCGTTGGCGGTGTCATGAAAGCCATTGATGAACTCGAAGGCGAGCACGAAGGTCAAGGCGAGCAGCAGGCTCACCAACACCCAGGCATCCAGTCCGCTGAATAATTCGATCATGAAGGTTGTCTGGCGGTCTTAGGGGGGCGGGATTATGCCAGAAAACCTTGGCAATCGATGCATCCGCGACAGACCGACGGCAATCTTCCTGTCGGGAGCGTGATGTGCACGGTGGGACGTGCAGGCAGGGAAATGTCCGCTAAAACGCGCAAAACCTGACGAAAACCGGCAAAAAGCTGGAGAAAAAGCCGCTTCGCTTCTGTTCAAACGACCGTATGAAATTTGTGTAATTCCATTTCACCTTCGGCCGGACAGTAAAGATCGACCGCGCCCGGGCTGGCCGGGCGACGACGCGCTGGCGTGGTCCCGGGGGTCAGGGAGTGTCGCTGCGCAGTTCTTTTTCCATACGTTCCAGTTCCTGGCTGAAGGCCTGGTCGCGCACGCTGGCGCGCTTGCGCCAAGGTTTGCGTTCCGGATCCGGTTGTGCGGCGTAAGTGGTGACTTCGCCACCGTAAACATCCTTGTAACGTTCAGCCTGGCGCTCGAGTTCCGCGCGCAGTTCATCTTTCGTCACAGTAGTACCTGAATTAAGTTTGATGAGTGTTGTTATGCGCTGTGCAGCGTGCACATGCCTTGCTGGCCGCAACGGCTTGATACAGCGGAAGGTTCCATTGCCACGGCATCGTCGAGGCCTGCGCAATCGATTATAGCAACCGATATTTCGCCGAACATCGTTATTTACCCAACCCTGACATCACCAGACGCAAGTAACGCAATGCATCCGACAATAGTTTGGGCCTTTCGTACAAGTTTGAAAGGCAAGACGGACAAAAGTTCGTTGCAATGCAGCAGCGGGACCGTCGAGCGGGAGGGTAATGAAAAACGGCCTCGCCAAAAGGCGAGGCCGTTGCCTGGGGACTTCTACGGTGGGTACCTGACCAGTCTCTCCAAAGAAGCCACAAGTGGCATGAGAAAGGTATAAGTAAAAGTGTCAGCGGTCAATTGCGATTATCGGCCGTTTGTTCGATAATCGCACGAGTGGGCGTTTTTTTTTGAGGTGTGCGATGAGTGACGAAACCCTGGCCAACGATTCCGTCAATCCAGAGTCGGGCAACCCGGAGCACGGGCGATCTGCCTCGGCAGCCCTGGCACCGCCGATCGTGGCTTCCCCGGCAAAGCGCATCCAGGCCTTTACCGGCGACCCGGACTTCATGACCTCCCTGGCGCGAGGCCTGGCTGTGATCCAGGCTTTCCAGGAACGTAAGCGTCACCTGACCATCGCCCAGATCAGCCACCGCACCGAAATCCCCCGTGCGGCGGTACGCCGTTGCCTGCACACGTTGATCAAGCTGGGTTACGCCACCACCGACGGGCGCACCTATTCACTGTTGCCCAAAGTGCTGACGCTGGGGCATGCGTACCTGTCGTCGACGCCGCTGGCGATTTCCGCCCAGCCTTACCTGGACCGCATCAGCGACCAGCTGCACGAGGCGGCCAACATGGCCACGCTCGAAGGTGACGACATTCTTTATATAGCCCGTTCGGCCACCGTGGAGCGGCTGATTTCGGTCGACCTGTCGGTGGGCGGGCGCCTGCCGGCCTATTGCACATCGATGGGGCGCATTCTGTTGGCGGCCATGGACGACACCAGCCTGCGGGAATACCTGGAACGTGCCGACCTGAAGGCGCGAACCAGCCGTACCTTGCATGACCCCGAGTCGCTGTTCGCCTGTATCCAGCAGGTGCGCGCCCAGGGCTGGTGCGTGGTAGACCAGGAGCTGGAGCAGGGGCTGCGCTCGATTGCGGTGCCGGTGTATGACGCCTCGGGGCAGGTGTTGGCGGCGTTGAATGTGAGTACCCATGTCGGGCGGGTGACGCGCAGTGAGCTGGAGCAGCGGTTCTTGCCGATCCTGCTGGCGGCCAGCCGGGACCTTTGCCATCAGTTGTTTGGCTGAGCCTGCAGGGGGCCGCTTTGCGGCCCAATCGCGACACAAGGCCGCTCCCACAAGGGCCTCGCATATATCAAATATTGTGCGATACCTGTGGGAGCGGCCTTGTGTCGCGATTGGGGCGCACAGCGCCCCCTTTCAAATTTAGAACAGGCAAAACCGTTTCCTGTGCGATAAACGCACAGTGTCGTTCGCGGTCAATTGCGCCACCACCGCCCGCTGATTAATGT
This sequence comes from Pseudomonas sp. B8(2017), assembly GCF_002113575.1. NCBI lineage: Bacteria > Pseudomonadati > Pseudomonadota > Gammaproteobacteria > Pseudomonadales > Pseudomonadaceae > Pseudomonas > Pseudomonas sp. B8(2017). Next base: position 7,413 of record NZ_NEIO01000021.1, read on the forward strand.
CTCTCGCAACGGTCGGCTGTGCCGACCGAACAAGAAAAACATAATAAGAGGCACTTACATGAATACTGTCCCCTCGCTGCCGCGGCCGCACCCGCGCGCAGTACCGTTATATCCAGGCTGACGCCGGCCGCATTCCCTCAAACTATCGTCCTCTGTACCGGTTATCGCGTGCAGTGGCCTGGCTGTGCCCCTCATTCTGGATAACAACAATGAACCAAGCGCAAACCAACGTCGGCAAAAGCCTCGACGTCCAGTCGTTCATCAATCAGCAGCCGCTGTCCCGCTACCAATGGCGGGTGGTGTTGCTGTGCTTCCTGATCGTCTTCCTCGATGGCCTGGACACCGCCGCCATGGGCTTCATCGCCCCGGCCCTGTCGCAGGAGTGGGGGATTGACCGCGCCAGCCTCGGCCCAGTCATGAGTGCTGCATTGATCGGCATGGTTTTCGGTGCCCTCGGCTCCGGCCCGCTGGCGGACCGGTTTGGCCGCAAGGGCGTGCTGGTGGGGGCGGTGCTGGTATTTGGCGGCTTCAGCCTGGCCTCGGCCTATGCCACCAACGTCGACCAGTTGCTGGTGTTGCGCTTCCTGACCGGCCTGGGCCTTGGTGCAGGCATGCCCAACGCCACCACGCTGTTGTCTGAATACACCCCCGAGCGCCTCAAGTCGCTGCTGGTGACCAGCATGTTCTGCGGCTTCAACCTGGGCATGGCCGGTGGTGGTTTCATTTCCGCCAAGATGATCCCGGCTTACGGCTGGCACAGCCTGCTGGTGATCGGTGGCGTGCTGCCGTTGCTGCTGGCGCTGGTGCTGATGGTATGGCTGCCGGAGTCGGCGCGGTTCCTGGTGGTGCGCAATCGGGGCACCGACAAGGTGCGCCAGACCTTGTCGCCCATCGCGCCGCAGGTGGTGGCCGAGGCGGGCAGCTTCAGCGTGCCGGAACAGAAGGCGGTGGCCGCGCGCAACGTGTTCGCGCTGATCTTCTCCGGTACCTACGGCATGGGCACCATGCTGTTGTGGCTGACCTACTTCATGGGCCTGGTGATCGTCTATCTGCTGACCAGCTGGCTGCCAACCTTGATGCGCGACAGCGGCGCGAGCATGGAACAGGCTGCCTTCATCGGCGCGCTGTTCCAGTTCGGTGGCGTGCTGAGTGCCGTCGGCGTGGGCTGGGCCATGGACCGCTTCAATCCGCACAAGGTGATCGGCATTTTCTACCTGCTGGCCGGGGTGTTCGCCTACGCCGTGGGGCAGAGCCTGGGCAACATCACCGTATTGGCCACCCTGGTGCTGGTTGCCGGCATGTGCGTGAACGGCGCCCAGTCGGCGATGCCTTCGCTGGCGGCGCGCTTCTATCCGACACAGGGCCGCGCCACAGGGGTATCGTGGATGCTGGGTATCGGCCGCTTCGGGGCGATTCTCGGGGCCTGGAGTGGCGCGACGCTGCTGGGGCTGGGCTGGAACTTCGAACAGGTGCTGACGGCGTTGCTGGTGCCGGCGGGGCTGGCGACCGTGGGTGTGATCGTGAAAGGGCTGGTGAGCCACGCTGACGCGACCTGACGCAGTGGCCTCATCGCCGGCAAGCCAGCTCCCACAGGAATGCATCAGGCCCCGAGCCGGTGCGGTACCTGTGGGAGCTGGCTTGCCGGCGATGAGGCCAGTACAGGCAGTGAGGGGAGATAGGTAGGGATGCAACAAATGGTTCGATAATCGCACAAATAGTCGATTATCGGATTGTAAGCCACCCACCAGTCTCCTTAATCTGAGCTCACCGAAGCACCCTGACCAGGAGTCTCCAAATGGCTGCAATTCTCCCGCTTCACGAAGCCGTGAAGCAGTTCATCCAGGATGGCGATACCGTCGCCCTCGAAGGTTTCACCCACCTGATCCCGACTGCTGCCGGCCACGAGATCATCCGTCAGGGCAAGCGCGACCTGACCCTGGTGCGCATGACTCCGGACCTGATCTACGACCAGCTGATCGGCGCCGGTTGCGCCAGCAAGCTGATCTTCTCCTGGGGTGGTAACCCGGGTGTCGGTTCGCTGCACCGCCTGCGTGATGCCGTCGAGAAGCAATGGCCACACGCCATCGAAATCGAAGAACACAGCCACGCCGACCTGGCCAACGCCTATGTCGCCGGTGCTTCTGGCCTGCCGTTCGCCGTGCTGCGTGCCTACGCCGGCTCCGATCTGCCGAAGGTCAACCCTCTGATCAAGAGTGTCACCTGCCCGTTTACCGGTGAAGTGCTGGCAGCCGTGCCGTCGGTGCGCCCGGACGTGACCGTGATTCACGCGCAAAAGGCCGACCGTAAAGGCAACGTGCTGCTGTGGGGCATCCTCGGTGTGCAGAAGGAAGCCGCCCTGGCCGCCAAGCGCTGCATCGTCACCGTCGAGGAAATCGTCGACGACCTGCAGGCCCCGATGAACGCCTGCGTGCTGCCGACCTGGGCGCTGAGCGCGGTATGCCTGGTACCTGGTGGTGCGCACCCGTCCTATGCCCACGGCTACTACGAGCGTGACAACCGCTTCTACCAGGCCTGGGACCCGATCGCGCGTAGCCGCGAATCGTTCACCGCCTGGATCGACACCTACATCCGTGGCACTGCCGATTTCAACGAATTCAAGGCCAAGCTGGCCAGCACTGCGGAGGCCGCACAATGAGCTACTCCACTTCCGAAATGATGACCGTCGCCGCAGCCCGTCGCCTGCGCAACGGTGCTGTGTGCTTCGTCGGCATCGGCCTGCCATCCAAGGCTGCCAACCTGGCGCGCCTGACCTCGTCGCCAGACGTGGTGCTGATCTACGAATCCGGCCCGATCGGCGCCAAGCCAAGCGTGCTGCCGCTGTCGATCGGCGACGGCGAGTTGGCCGAAACCGCTGACACCGTGGTGCCGACTGGCGAGATCTTCCGCTACTGGCTGCAAGGTGGGCGCATCGACGTCGGCTTCCTTGGCGCCGCCCAGGTCGACCGCTTCGGCAACATCAACACGACTGTGGTTGGTGACTACCACGCCCCGAAAACCCGCCTGCCGGGTGCCGGTGGCGCACCGGAAATCGCCGGTTCCGCCAAGCAGGTGCTGATCATCCTCAAGCAGTCGCCGCGTGCCTTCGTCGACAAGCTGGACTTCATCACCTCGGTTGGCCACGGTGAAGGCGGCGACTCGCGCAAACGCCTTGGCCTGCCAGGCGACGGCCCGGTCGGCATCATCACCGACCTGTGCATCATGGAGCCGGAAGCCGGCACCCACGAATTCGTCGTCACCGCGATCCACCCGGGTGTGACCCGCGAGCAGATCATCGCCGCCACTGGCTGGGCGATCCGCTTCGCCGACGATGTGCAGACCACTGCCGAACCTACCGAAGTCGAGCTGTCCGCCCTGCGTGACCTCGAAGCCCGTACCGCCGCGGCCCATGGCCAGGTGGCAGGAGAAGCCTGATGCGTGACGTATTCATCTGTGACGCCATCCGTACCCCGATCGGCCGCTTCGGTGGCGCCCTGGCCGGCGTGCGGGCCGACGACCTGGCCGCCGTGCCGCTGAAGGCGCTGATCGAGCGCAACCCGAGCGTGCAGTGGGATCAGGTTGACGAAGTGTTCTTCGGCTGCGCCAACCAGGCCGGTGAAGACAACCGCAACGTGGCGCGCATGGCGCTGCTGCTGGCCGGCCTGCCGCAGAGCATCCCGGGCGTTACCCTGAACCGCCTGTGCGCGTCGGGCATGGATGCCATCGGCACTGCCTTCCGCGCCATTGCCAGCGGCGAAATGGAGCTGGCGATTGCCGGCGGCGTCGAGTCGATGTCGCGTGCCCCGTTCGTCATGGGCAAGGCCGAAAGCGGCTATTCGCGCAACATGAAGCTCGAAGATACGACCATCGGCTGGCGTTTCATCAACCCACTGATGAAGAGCCAGTACGGTGTGGATTCCATGCCGGAAACCGCCGACAACGTGGCCGACGATTACCAGGTTTCGCGTGCTGACCAGGACGCCTTTGCCCTGCGCAGCCAGCAGAAGGCAGCTGCCGCCCAGGCCGCCGGTTTCTTCGCCGAAGAAATCGTGCCGGTGCGTATCGCGCACAAGAAGGGTGAGACCATCGTCGAGCATGACGAGCACCTGCGCCCGGAAACCACACTGGAAGCCCTGACCAGGCTCAAGCCGGTCAACGGCCCGGACAAGACCGTCACCGCCGGCAACGCCTCGGGCGTGAACGACGGTGCCGCGGCGTTGATCCTGGCCTCGGCCGAGGCGGTGAAGAAACACGGCCTGACCCCACGTGCCCGGGTACTGGGCATGGCCAGTGCCGGTGTTGCACCGCGGGTGATGGGCATTGGCCCGGTGCCGGCAGTGCGCAAGCTGACCGAGCGCCTGGGTGTGGCGGTGAATGATTTCGATGTGATCGAGCTCAACGAAGCTTTTGCCAGCCAAGGTCTGGCGGTGCTGCGTGAGCTGGGTGTGGCCGACGATGCACCGCAGGTGAACCCCAACGGCGGTGCCATCGCCCTGGGCCACCCGCTGGGCATGAGCGGTGCGCGCCTGGTGCTGACTGCGCTTCACCAGCTGGAGAAGAGCGGTGGGCGTAAAGGCCTGGCGACCATGTGTGTGGGCGTAGGCCAAGGTTTGGCGCTGGCCATCGAGCGGGTTTGACCTGTACCGGCCTCTTCGCGGGTAAACCCGCTCCCACAGGGAACCACGCATCCCCTGTGGGAGCGGGTTTACCCGCGAAGAGGCCGGCACATGCGACTCAAGGCTGATTGCCAGCCAGATAGCGGAACGAGTGTGTTACCAGGTGTGTCTAGAATTACCTGCGACCCTCCAGGAGTAAACTCACCATGACCTCAGCCTATTACACCGGCGAAGAACGCAGCAAACGCATCTTCGCTATCGTTGGTGCCTCTTCAGGCAACCTGGTGGAATGGTTCGACTTCTACGTCTATGCCTTCTGCGCGATCTACTTTGCCCCGGCTTTCTTCCCCTCCGACGACCCCACCGTGCAGTTGTTGAACACGGCAGGCGTGTTCGCCGCTGGCTTTCTGATGCGCCCCATAGGTGGCTGGATCTTCGGCCGCCTCGCTGACCGCCATGGTCGCAAGAATTCCCTGATGATCTCGGTGCTGATGATGTGCTTCGGCTCGCTGATGATCGCCTGCCTGCCCACCTATGCCAGCATCGGCACCTGGGCCCCGGCGCTGCTGTTGCTGGCCCGGTTGATCCAGGGCCTGTCGGTAGGCGGCGAGTACGGCACCACTGCCACTTACATGAGTGAAGTAGCCCTGCGCGGCCAGCGCGGTTTCTTCGCCTCGTTCCAGTACGTGACCCTGATCGGCGGCCAGTTGCTGGCGGTGCTGGTGGTGGTGATCCTGCAGCAGCTGCTCACCGAAGAAGAGCTGCGCGCCTGGGGCTGGCGCATTCCGTTCGTGGTCGGTGCCATTGCCGCACTGATCTCGCTGATGCTGCGCCGCTCGCTGCATGAGACCAGCAGCGCCGAAACCCGCCAGGACAAGGACGCCGGCACCATCAAGGGCCTGTTCCGCAACCACGCGGCGGCTTTCATCACCGTGCTCGGCTATACCGCGGGCGGTTCGCTGATCTTCTACACCTTCACCACCTACATGCAGAAGTACCTGGTCAACACCGCCGGCATGACCGCAAAAAACGCCAGCTACGTGATGACTGGCGCGCTATTCCTGTTCATGGTGCTGCAGCCGTTCTTCGGCATGCTCTCCGACCGCATCGGCCGGCGTAATTCGATGATGCTGTTCGGCGCCCTGGGTACGCTGTTCACCGTGCCGCTGCTGATGGCGCTGAAAACCGTGAGCAGCCCGTTCATGGCCTTCGTGCTGATTACCCTGGCGTTGTGTATCGTCAGTTTCTACACCTCGATCAGCGGCCTGGTGAAGGCCGAGATGTTCCCGCCGCAGGTGCGCGCACTGGGTGTGGGCCTGGCCTATGCGGTGGCCAACGCGGCGTTCGGCGGTTCGGCCGAATACGTTGCCCTGGGCCTGAAGACCTTGGGCATGGAAAACACTTTCTACTGGTACGTGACAGCGATGATGGCGATTGCCTTCCTGTTCAGCCTGCGCTTGCCGAAGCAGGCCGCGTACCTGCACCACGATGATTAAGGACGTGGCATGACCAACCAACTGTTCGACGCCTACTTCACCGCACCGGCCATGCGCGAGATCTTCTCCGACCGTGGCCGCCTGCAGGGCATGCTCGATTTCGAAGCGGCGCTGGCGCGGGCCGAGGCGGCTGCCGGGCTGGTCCCGCATAGCGCGGTAGCGGCCATCGAGGCGGCGTGCCACGCCGAGCGCTATGATGTTGGCGCGCTGGCCAATGCCATCGCCACTGCTGGCAACTCGGCGATCCCGCTGGTGAAGGCGTTGGGCAAGGTGATTGCCAGTGGCGTGCCCGAGGCCGAGCGCTATGTGCACCTGGGCGCCACCAGCCAGGACGCGATGGACACCGGGCTGGTCCTGCAGCTGCGCGCTGCCCTCGACCTGATCGAAGCCGACCTCGGCAAGCTGGCCGATACCTTGTCGCGCCAGGCCTTGCAGCACGCCGACACGCCGCTGGTGGGGCGCACCTGGCTGCAGCATGCCACCCCGGTGACCCTGGGCATGAAACTGGCCGGTGTGCTGGGCGCCTTGACCCGTCACCGCCAGCGCCTGCAGGAGCTGCGCCCACGCTTGCTGGTGCTGCAGTTCGGCGGCGCCTCGGGCAGCCTGGCGGCTTTGGGCAGCAAGGCGATGCCGGTGGCCGAAGCCCTGGCCGAGCAGCTCAAGCTGACCCTGCCCGAGCAGCCCTGGCACACCCAGCGCGACCGCCTGGTGGAGTTTGCCTCGGTGCTGGGCCTGGTCGCCGGTAGCCTGGGCAAGTTCGGCCGTGATGTCAGCCTGCTGATGCAGACCGAGGCGGGGGAACTGTTCGAGCCTTCCGCGCCGGGCAAGGGTGGGTCTTCGACCATGCCGCACAAGCGTAACCCGGTGGGCGCCGCGGTGCTGATCGGCGCCGCGACCCGCGTGCCGGGGCTGGTTTCGACGCTGTTCGCCGCCATGCCCCAGGAGCACGAGCGCAGCCTCGGCCTGTGGCATGCCGAATGGGAAACCCTGCCGGACATCTGCTGCCTGGTCTCTGGCGCGCTGCGCCAGGCCCAGGTGATTGCCGAGGGCATGGAAGTGGATGCCGCGCGCATGCGCCGTAACCTCGACCTGACCCAGGGCCTGGTGCTGGCCGAAGCGGTGAGCATCGTCCTTGCCCAGCGCCTGGGCCGCGACCACGCCCACCACCTGCTGGAGCAGTGCTGCCAGCGCGCGGTGGCCGAACAGCGCCACCTGCGCACTGTGCTGGGTGAAGAGCCGCAAGTCAGCGCCGAGCTGTCCGCCGAAGAACTCGATCGCTTGCTCGACCCTGCCCATTACCTGGGCCAGGCCCGCGTCTGGGTGGCGCGCGCCGTGTCCGAACATCAACGTTTCACTGCCTGAAGGAGACCGCTGTGGCGCACTTGCAACTGGCCGATGGCGTTTTGAATTACCAGATCGATGGCCCGGAAAACGCCCCGGTGCTGGTCCTGTCCAACTCGCTCGGTACCGACCTGGGCATGTGGGACACGCAGATTCCACTGTGGAGCCAGCACTTGCGCGTGCTGCGCTACGATACCCGTGGCCACGGTGGGTCGCTGGTCACTGAAGGCCCTTACAGCATCGAACAGCTGGGCCGTGACGTGTTGGCCCTGCTCGATGGGCTGGATATTGCCAAGGCGCACTTCGTCGGCCTGTCTATGGGCGGCCTGATCGGCCAGTGGCTGGGCATCAATGCCGGCGAGCGCCTGCACAGCCTGACCCTGTGCAATACCGCCGCCAAGATCGCCAACGACGAGGTGTGGAACACCCGTATCGACACCGTGCTCAAGGGCGGCCAGCAGGCCATGGTCGACCTGCGCGATGCCTCCATCGCCCGCTGGTTCACCCCGGGTTTCTCCCAGGCCCAGCCAGCGCAGGCCCAGCGCATCTGCCAGATGCTGGCGCAAACCAGTCCGCAAGGTTATGCCGGCAACTGCGCGGCGGTGCGTGATGCCGATTACCGCGAGCAACTGGGCCGTATCCAGGTGCCGGCGCTGATCGTTGCCGGTACCGAGGACGTGGTGACCACTCCGGAGCACGGCCGCTTCATGCAGGCCGGTATTGCGGGTGCCGAGTACGTCGACTTCCCGGCGGCGCACCTGTCCAACGTCGAGATCGGCGAGGCGTTCAGCCGCCGCGTGCTCGACTTCCTGCTGGCTCACTGAGGGTACCGCCATGGACGAGAAACAACGTTACGACGCCGGCATGCAAGTACGCCGCGCAGTGCTTGGCGATGCCCACGTGGACCGCAGCCTGGAGAAGCTCAACGACTTCAACGGTGAGTTCCAGGAGATGATCACCCGCCACGCCTGGGGTGACATCTGGACTCGCCCGGGCCTGCCGCGCCATACCCGTAGCCTGATCACCATCGCCATGCTGATTGGCATGAACCGCAACGACGAGCTGAAGCTGCACCTGCGCGCGGCGGCCAACAACGGCGTGACCCGCGACGAGATCAAGGAAGTGCTGATGCAGAGCGCGATCTATTGCGGCATTCCGGCGGCCAATGCCACCTTCCACATGGCTGAGTCGGTGTGGGATGAGCTGGGCGTGGAGTCGCGACAGCAGTAATGCCTGTACCGGCCCTATCGCCGGCAAGCCAGCTCCCACAGGGATTGCATCAGGCTTGAGGGCAGTGCAGTCCCTGTGGGAGCTGCTTTGCCGGCGATAGGGCCATGGAATGTTTACATGGCCGCATTCTTCTGCCGCATGGCCACCGGGCCGGCGTTGCTTTCCACAGCCTGCTTCAGGGCCGGGCACAGGCCGAGCATGAATGCCGCTTCTGCCACCACGAACAACGGTCCGATGATCAATCCGCTGACATCGTCGACAAACGCCGGCTTGCGGCCTTCGTAGTAATGGCCGACGAACTGGATGATCCAGCCCACCACGAACGCCCCCAGCCCGGCACCGAGCCACAGCGCTGTCGTCTGCATCGCCAGCACCTGGCCGACCCACAGGCATAGCCCAAGCAACAACCCCATCACCAGGCCGAAGCGCAGGTCCAGGCGCAGGTAGAACCAGACCGAGGCTGCCGCCGCCGGCAGGGCAGGGGACAGCCACATGCCGGCTACCTCCCAGCCAGGGCGCGACAGCAGGATGGTGACCGCCAGCACGATCATCGGGATGCCGACGAAGTGGGTGGCGATGTTGCGTGGGTCGCGGTGGTAGCTGGCGTACTGGCTCAGGTGGTCGACGAGGGTTTTCATTGTTGTGCCTCCCTGTTCAGCTTTGTTTTGCCTGAACCGGCCTCTTCGCGGGCTTGCCCGCTCCCACAGGATCACCACAGTTTCAAGCCAGGTGGATTACCTGTGGGAGCGGGCGAGCCCGCGAAGAGGCCAGTACAGGCAACCTGTGACCGGATAGTGATCAGGATAGCCCGCAGCCACCACCATCATCAGCTCAGCGAATGGCAGCAGCCCGCACTGGCATATCCAGCCCCACCAGCGTCTCGATCATCGCTCGCGCCGCCGGCGACAGCCGGTAACCGCTGCGGCTGACCACGCCACAGCGCACGCTCAGCACTTCCAGCGCCGGTGGCAGGTTGCGCCAGTGCAGGCGCACCAGGCGGCCGCTGGCCAGGTCTTCGGCCACGGCTTCTTCGCTGGCGGTGCCGATGGCATCGCTGGCCTCCACCACGCTGCGCAGCACGGCCAGGTGCTCGGTTTGCAGGTGCGGGGTGAAATCGCTGCGCCCGCTCAGGTTGGCCAGGCGCTTGCGCACGCCGGGGGCGAGCAGGGCGCTGGCCAGCGGGTAGCTGAACAGATCGTTGGTCGACAGGCTGTCCTTGGCCAGCAATGGGTGCCCCGGGCGGCAGAAGAACAGGCCGGGGCGCGGCGAAAGGGGCTCGGTGTGGAAGTTGGGGTCGGCCTCGAACGGGCGGATATCGTCGACGAAAAACTCGATCTGCTCGCGGCGCAGAGCCTGGCCGAGGCGTTCGGCGTTGTCCACCAGCAGCGAGGTGCGGATGCCCGGGTGGCGTTCGAGAAAGTGGCGCAGGGCGTCGGGCACCAGGCGCACAGCCAGCGCCGGGCCGCTGCCGAAATGCAGCTCGCCGGCGTCGAGCTTGGTCATCTGCAGCACTTCGTTGCTCAGCTGCGCGGCACCTTGTACCAGGCGCCGGGCATGTTGCAGCACCACCAGGCCTTCGGGGGTGGGCGGCAGGGCTTTGCTGGCGCGGTCGACCAGTGGGCAGCCGAAGCTGTGTTCCAGGCTCTGGATGGCACGGCTGAAGGCGGGTTGGGTGATGCCCATGGCCTCGGCGGCACGGACGAAGCTGCGGTATTCGGTGAGGGCGATGAAGTAGCGCAGCTGACGGAGGTCCATGTCACGGCTCTGGGGCGGGGATCAGGGGCCTATTCAAGCGGTTGCTGCATATGTCGTCAAAGAAGGTTTATTGATTTGTTTATATCTTATGGTTATTTGCTGTGGCTTCTGGCCTCTTCGCAGGTAAACCCGCTCCCACAGGTTCACCACAGATTCTGAAACTGTGGTGAACCTGAAGAATTCAGAGGAGATTCAGCGGGTAACTCACGATCAACCGGTTCTCATTGAACGAGTTGGTGCTGAAGTCGCGGCGCATGGTGGAGTTGCGCCACTTCACCGACAGGTCCTTGAAGCTGCCCGACTGCACCACATAGGCCAATTCGGTTTCCCGCGCCCATTCCTTGCCATCGTCCACGCCGCCTGCGGTGACGTTGTCACCCTTGATGTAGCGGTTCATCAGGGTCAGGCCTGGCACGCCGACGGTGGCGAAGTTGAAGTCATGGCGCACCTGCCAGGAGCGCTCCTTGGCGTTGTCGAAGCTGGAGTTGTAGCTGTCGTTTGCCAGGGTGCCGCCGCTGGTGCCGTTGACCCGCATCCAGGCGTCGTCGCCGCTGACTTTCTGCAGGCCGACGTAGAAGGTGTGGCCCTGATAGCGCGCCGAGAGCATGGCCGAGACGGTGCGGTTGTCCAGTTCGCCAGCGCGTTCGGCGCCGTCTTCCTTGCCGATGAAGTAGCCCAGGTTGGCGCCCAGGGTCCAGTCACCCAGGGGTTGGCTGTGCACCAGGTTGAGGTACTGCTGGCGGTAGATGTCCTTGAGCTGGGCATCCCACAGGCCGATCATGGTGCGCTTGTCGTTGAAGGTGTACTCGCCGCCGCCAAAGTTGAAACGGTCGGAGGTGAATGCGGCCTTACCGTTCAGCGACATGTCTTCCATGCTGGCGTCGTTGCGCGGGCTGTTGCCGCGGAACTGGCCGGCGTACAGGGTCAGACCGGCGATTTCCTTCGAGGTCAACTGGCCGCCGCGGAAGGTCTGCGGCAGCGAGCGGCCATCGTCCGAGCGCAGGATCGGCAGTACCGGCATCCATTCACCCACTTTCAGCTCGGTTTCGGACAGCTTGGCTTTCAGTGCCACGCCCAGGCGGCCGAAGTCATCGGCCGGGCGGCCGTCGTCGTGCACCGGCAGCAGGTGGGTGTTGGTGGTGCCTTTGCCGCCGTCGAGCTTGACCGAGTACAGGCCCAGTACGTCCACGCCGAAACCGACGGTGCCCTGGGTGAAGCCGGAGCGGGCATCGAGGATGAAGCTCTGCGTCCACTCCTCGGCCTTGGCCTGCGGGTGGGCCGGGTCGACGAAGTTGCGGTTGATGTAGAAGTTGCGCAGGTTGAGGGTGGCCTTGGCGTCCTCCAGGAAACCACCTTGGTCGGCGGCGAACACGGGGAGTGCGCAGGACATGGCCAACAGGCCGGGCAGCAGCTGGCGTGCGGGTTGCAAAGTGCTCATCTGTCGTGGATCTCTTGTTTTTATGGGCGAGCCGGTACGCTGCAGGATGCGGCCTGCAGGTGCGGGTCTTTTGGGATGAACCGGGGCAACGTTGCGTGGGGAGGATGGTGCGGGGTAGGGCTGGGGTGAGGCAATTCGCCACAAGCGGAAGCGGGCGATAATCGAACGGAATGTTCTGGTTGGTTAATTGTTTTTCCTGTGCTGGCCTCTTCGCGGGCTTGCCCGCTCCCACAGGATCACCACAGCCTTGGAAACTGTGGTGGCCCTGTGGGAGCGGGCAAGCCCGCGAAGAGGCCAGCACAGGCAACACAAAACAAAAAGCCCACCGCGAGGGTGGGCTTGATGCTTTGACAGGTTCAATCAGCTCTTCGGTGCTTCCACCGCTGCCTGCTGATTGTTGGCCTGCCCGGTCTGCTCGTACCAGCCACCGCCAAGCGCCTTGTACAGGTTGACTTCGCTGGTCAGCTGCGACAAGCGGTCGCCGATCAGTGCCTGCTGGGCGCTGAACAGGTTGCGCTGGGCGTCGAGGAAGGTCAGGTTGCTGTCGATACCGATGCGATAGCGGCGTTCGGCCAGGCGGTAGTAGTCCTGGTTCGCCTGCACCAGGTCGCGTTGCGCCTGCAGCTGCTCTTCGAAGGTCTTGCGCGCCGCCAGGCCATCGGAGACTTCCTGGAAGGCGGTCTGGATGGTCTTTTCGTACTTGGCGACGTTGATGTCCTTCTGGATCTTCGAGTAGTCCAGGCTGGCCTTCAGGCTGCCGGCGTTGAAAATCGGCAGGTTGATCTGCGGCTGGAACAGCCAGGTGCCCTGGCCGCCCGAGAACAGGTGGCCCATGTCGGGGCTCAGGCTGCCGGCATTGGCGGTCAGGCTGATGCTCGGGAAGAACGCCGCGCGGGCCGCGCCAATGTTGGCATTGGCGGCCTTGAGCAGGTGCTCGGCTTCCTGGATGTCCGGGCGACGCTGGAGGATGTCCGACGGCAGGCCGGCCGGTACTTCGGCCAGCTGGTCGGCATTGAGCTCCAGCGGCTTGGCCAGGTCGGCGGGAATGCCGGTGCCCAGCAGCACGGTCAGGCTGTTGACGTCCTGGGCGACCAGGCGCTGGTACTGCGAGTACTTGACCCGGGCGCCTTCCACGGCGGTACGCGCCTGGCTGACGTCGAGTGCCGAGGCTACGCCGACTTCGTTGCTGCGACGGGTGAGGTTGTAGCTTTCCTCGTAGGTCTTCAGCGTTTCTTCGGTCAGCTTGAACAGCGCCTGGTCGGCCTGCCAGGTGTAGTAGGCGTTGGCCACGCTGGCCACCAGGCTGATCTGCGTGGAGCGACGCGCCTGCTCGCTGGACAGGTAGGTTTCCAGGGCCTGCTCGGTCAGGCTGCGCACGCGGCCGAACAGGTCCAGCTCATAGGCGCTGACGCCCAAGGTGGCCGAGTACTGGCTGGTGATGCCCGCTTCGCCCGTCTGCGACATGTTCGCCGGTACGCGCTGGCGGCTGCCGCTGCCGGTGGCCGAAACCGCCGGGAACAGGTCGGCACGCTGGATGCGGTACTGCGCACGGTAGGCGTCGATGTTCAACGCGGCAACGCGCAGGTCGCGGTTGTTGACCAGCGAAGTCTGGATCAGCTGCTGCAGCGCCGGGTCGTGGAAGAACTGGCGCCAGCCCTGCTCGGCGGCGGCAACTTCCGCCGATTGCGTCGGCGAGTACGCAGGGCCTTGCGGCCACTGCGCAGCCACCGGCGATTCCGGGGTCTGGTAGTCAGGGATCAGCGAGCAGCCGCCAAGAATGAAAGCGGTTACTGCCAGGGACAACAAAGACTTGGTCATTGCCCAGCCTCATAACGTGGAGTTTCAGGGGTGACGTCTTTTTCCGGCTCTTTGCTGCCGAACAGTGACGACACTGCGACGAAGAACAGTGGTACCCAGAAGATAGCCAGCACGGTCGCACTGATCATGCCGCCGATCACGCCAGTACCGATGGCGTGCTGGCTGCCGGCGCCGGCGCCGCTGGCGATAGTCAACGGTACCACGCCGAGGATGAACGCCAGCGAGGTCATGATGATCGGGCGCAGACGCATGCGGCACGCCTCGATCGCCGCGTCGTACAGGCTGCGGCCTTGCTCGTGCAGTTCCTTGGCGAATTCGACGATCAGAATGGCGTTTTTCGCCGCCAGGCCGATGGTGGTCAACAGGCCGACCAGGAAGTACACGTCGTTGGACAACCCGCGCAGGCTGGTGGCGATCAGGGCACCGATGATACCCAGCGGTACTACCAGTACCACGGCGATCGGGATCGACCAGCTTTCGTACAGGGCTGCCAGGCACAGGAACACGAACAGTACCGAGAGGGCGAACAGTGCCGGCATCTGCGAACCGGAGAGTTTTTCCTCGTAGGACATGCCGGTCCAGGAGAAGCCGATGCCGCTTGGCAGTTCGCCAGCAATGCGCTCGACCTCGGCCATGGCTTCACCGGTACTGTAGCCCGGGGCCGGAGCACCGAGAATTTCCATTGCCTCGACGCCGTTGTAACGCGACAGCTTCGGCGAACCGTAGGTCCATTCGCCCTTGGCGAAGGAGGAGAACGGCACCATTTCGCCGGCGCCATTGCGCACGTACCACTTCTGCAGGTCTTCCGGGCTCATCCGCGCGTTCGGCTCGCCCTGGATGTACACCTTCTTGACCCGGCCACGGTCGATGAAGTCGTTGACGTAGCTGGCACCCAGGGCAATCGACAGGGTGTTGTTGATGTCGGCGATGGTCACGCCCAGGGCGCTGGCACGCTCGTCATCGATGGTCAGCTGGTACTGCGGCTCGTCGTTCAGGCCGTTCGGGCGCACGGCGCTGAGGATCTTGCTCTGCGCGGCCTTGGCCAGGAACTGGTTGCGCGCTTCCATCAGCTTGGCATGGCCGACACCGCCGCGGTCCTGCAGGAACACGTCGAAGCCGGTGGCGTTACCCAGTTCGAGCACCGCAGGCGGGGCAAAGGCGAACACCATCGCATCGCGGAAGGTGAAGAAGTGCTGCTGGGCGCGCTGGGCAAGGGCGAACACGCTGTTTTCCTTGGAGCGCTCATCCCACGGCTTGAGCATGATGAACGCCATACCCGAGCTCTGGCCACGGCCGGCGAAGTTGAAGCCGTTGACGGTGAACACCGAAGCCACGGTGTCGGCCTCTTCGCTGAGCAGGTACTCACGCATCTGGTCGACCACCACCTGGGTGCGCTCGGCACTGGAGCCGGCCGGGGTCTGTACCTGGGCGAACAATACGCCCTGGTCTTCTTCCGGCAGGAACGCGGTAGGGATGCGGGCGAACAGCCAGATCATGCCGACCACGATCAGCGCGTAGGCCAGCAGGAACGGTACCTTGTTGCGCAGGATGGTGCCCACGCTGCGCTCGTAGCCGGTTACGCTGCGGTCGAAGTTGCGGTTGAACCAGCCAAAGAAGCCACGCTTGGCCACATGGTGCTCGCCCTTCTTCAGCGGCTTGAGCATGGTGGCGCACAGGGCCGGGGTGAAGATGAGCGCCACCAGCACCGACAGGCCCATGGCCGAGACGATGGTGATGGAGAACTGCCGGTAGATCACACCCGTGGAGCCGCCGAAGAACGCCATGGGCAGCAGTACCGCCGACAGCACCAGGGCGATACCCACCAGGGCACCCTGGATCTGCTCCATCGAGCGCTTGGTCGCTTCCTTGGGCGGCAAGCCTTCCTCGGACATCACCCGCTCGACGTTCTCCACCACGACGATGGCGTCGTCCACCAGCAGGCCGATGGCCAGGACCATGGCGAACATGGTCAGGGTGTTGATGCTGAAGCCGGCAGCGGCAAGGATGCCGAAGGTACCCAGCAACACAACCGGTACGGTCATGGTGGTGATGATGGTGGCGCGGAAGTTCTGCAGGAACAGGTACATCACCAGGAACACCAGGACCACGGCTTCGATCAGGGTGTGGATAACGCCACTGATCGATTCGGTGACCACCGGGGTGGTGTCATACGGGAATACCGCTTTCACCCCAGGCGGGAAGAACGGTTCCAGGTCGGCGATGGTCTGGCGCAGGGCCTTGGCGGTGTCCAGGGCGTTGGCACCGGTGGCCAGTTTTACTGCCAGGCCGGAGGCCGGCTTGCCGTTGAACTGGGCGCTGACGGCATAGTTTTCACCACCCAGGCCAACCTGGGCGACATCACCCAGACGCACCTGCGAACCGTCGCTGTTGACCTTGAGCAGGATCTTTTCGAACTGCTCGGCAGTCTGCAGGCGGGTCTTGCCGATGATGGTGGCGTTCAGCTGGGTACCCGGCATGGCCGGCAGGCCGCCGAGCTGGCCGGAGGACACCTGCACGTTCTGCGCGGCCACGGCGGTCTTGACGTCGACCGGGGTCAGCTGGAACTTGTTCAGCTTGGCCGGATCGAGCCAGATACGCATGGCGTACTGCGCACCGAACACCTGGAAGTCACCCACACCCGCGGTACGCGAGATCGGGTCCTGCATGTTGGAGACGATGTAGTTGGCCAGGTCGTCCTTGGTCATGCTGCCGTCTTCGGACACCAGGCCGATCACCAGCAGGAAGTTCTTCACTGCCTTTGTGACGCGGATACCTTGCTGCTGCACTTCCTGCGGCAGCAGCGGGGTGGCCAGGTTCAGCTTGTTCTGCACCTGCACCTGTGCGGTGTCCGGGTTGGTGCCCTGCTCGAAAGTGGCGGTAATGGTCATGCTGCCGTCGGAGTTACTTTCCGACGACACATAACGCAGGTTGTCGATACCGTTGAGCTGCTGCTCGATCACCTGTACCACGGTGTCCTGCACGGTTTGCGCCGAGGCGCCCGGGTAGGTCACGGCGATGGCGATGGCCGGCGGCGCGATGCTGGGGTACTGGTTGATCGGCAGCTTCAGGATCGACAAGGCGCCGACCAGCATGATCACCAAGGCGATCACCCAGGCGAAGATCGGGCGATCGATAAAGAACTTCGACATGGTTTACTCCGCTTTGGCGTCTGCTTTCGCCGCGTTGGCCTGAACAGGGCTGGCCGGCTTCTTGACGTTGGTGGCTTCGCTGACCTTGACCTCGACGCCCGGGCGCACGTACTGCAGCCCTTCGGTGATCAGGCGGTCGCCCGGGTTCAGGCCTTCCTCGATCAGCCAGTCGCTGCCCAGGGTACGGTTGGCCTTGAGCTGGCGCAGTTCGACCTTGTTCTCCTGGTTGACCACCAGCGCGGTCGGCGCGCCTTTCAGGTCGCGGGTCACGCCCTGTTGCGGGGCCAGGATGGCGTTGGCGTTGACCCCGGCCTTGAGCCGCGCATGCACGAACATGCCTGGCAGCAGGGTGTGGTCGGGGTTGGGGAACAGGGCGCGCAGGGTGACCGAGCCGGTGGTCTCGTCGACTGCGACTTCGGAGAACTCCAGGCGGCCTTCCTGCTTGAACAGGCTGCCGTCTTCCAGCACCAGCTGCACCGAGGCGGCGTTGTCGCCGGCCTTTTGCAGCTGGCCGCTTTCCAGGTCACGGCGCAGCTTGAGCAGCTCGGCGGTGGACTGGGTGACGTCGACGTAGATCGGGTCGAGTTGCTGGATGGTGGCCATGGCGTTGGCCTGGCCATTGCTCACCAGTGCACCTTCGGTGAACGAAGAACGGCCGATACGGCCGCTGATCGGTGCCAGGACCTTGGTGTAGCGCAGGTCGATCTGCGCGCTTTTGAGCGAAGCCTCGGCCTGCAATCGTTTGGCATTGGCGTCGTCGTATTCCTGCTTGGAGACAGCCTGTTCGTCGATCAGCTGCTTGTAGCGCTCGGCCAGCGAGCGGGTGGCCTGCAGGTTGGCCTGGGCATTGGCCAGGTTGGCTTCGTACACGGCAGGGTCGATCTGGTACAGCTGCTGGCCTTCCTTGACCTCACTGCCTTCCTTGAACAGGCGCTTGAGGATGATGCCGTTGACCTGCGGGCGCACTTCGGCGACGCGGTAGGCAGTGGTACGCCCCGGCAATTCCGAGGTCAGGGTGAAGGCTTGGGGCTGGATGGTCACGACGCCGACCTGAGGAGCCTGCGCCGCTGGCGCTGCTTCTTCTTTCTTACAGCCACTGAGCAGGGTTGCCAGGGCGACGGCGGAAACCAGAGCGGTAACGGCTGGCTTGAATTGCATGAGGATCCTCGGGTCGCTGGAGCTGGGAGACGCTCAAGAGTAATGGAAGAGTCTTGATCTGGAAAAATTGCTATCCGGTGGATAAATAGCTTGCTAAGGAATATACTTACATTCATGGTTGTTTGTAAATACCGCTGGGTTGTACTCGGGTACTGCCACAGCCCTTGATTAGCTCCTCCGCGAGGCACCCTGCAGAGGTGCCCCCGGAGTGTTCCCCGCACGCGCCGCGCGTTCGGGGCAGATGAGGTTTGTACTGCCATGGTCCGTCGAACCAAAGAAGAAGCCCAGGAAACCCGCGCCCAGATCATCGAGGCGGCTGAAAAGGCCTTCTACAAGCGCGGGGTTGCGCGAACCACCCTGGCCGACATCGCCGAACTGGCGGGTGTGACGCGGGGGGCGATCTACTGGCACTTCAACAACAAGGCCGAGTTGGTGCAGGCGCTGCTCGACAGCCTTCATGAAACCCATGACCACCTGGCGCGGGCGAGCGAAAGCGAGGACGAAGTGGACCCGCTTGGCTGCATGCGCAAGCTGTTGCTGCAAGTGTTCAACGAGCTGGTGCTCGATGCCCGAACCCGGCGTATCAATGAAATCCTGCATCACAAGTGCGAGTTCACCGATGACATGTGTGAAATTCGCCAGCAGCGCCAGGGTGCGGTGCTGGATTGCCACAAGGGCATCACCCTGGCGTTGGCCAATGCCGTGCGCCGGGGCCAGTTGCCAGGCGAGCTGGATGTCGAGCGCGCGGCGGTGGCCATGTTTGCCTATGTCGATGGCCTGATCGGGCGCTGGCTGTTGCTGCCTGACAGTGTCGATCTGTTGAAGGATGTCGAAAAATGGGTCGACACCGGGCTGGATATGCTGCGCTTGAGCCCGGCTCTGCGCAAATGACACTTTGTTAAGGATTGTGAGGGAGTGTTACCCCTTTGTGTTAAGGGGGGATTAATGCTTTCGGGTGACCTTGAACAAATCACAGATCCTGTGGGAGCGGCCTTGTGTCGCGATAGGGCTGCGCAGCAGCCCCGGCAATTTGTGCATCACTGCTGAAATCCTGGGGCCGCTTCGCGGCCCTTTCGCGACACAAGGCCGCTCCCACAGAGATCGCGTAGCTTCTAGCGTCCGCGCAGTTGCCGGTCGGGCAATGCAAACGCTGCAAACAGTCCCAGCACGGCTACCCCGGCACTCCCCATCAACAACTGCTGGAACGTCTCGAGCAACCGCCCCTGTGTCACCAGGTCCACTTCACCGGCCTTCAGGCTCCCCAGCAACGGATTACCCAGCGACTCGAACCCGCCCTGGTGCAGCAGCGCCAGCAGCAGGCTGGACATGCACGCCACCCCCATGGCCCCGCCCAGCGAGCGGAACAGGTTGGTGGTGCTGGTGGCCACGCCGATGTCCTTGCTGTCCACCGCGCTTTGCGTGCCTACCAGCGAGGTCGGGAACTGCAGCCCGCACGCTATGCCGGTCAGCAGCATGAACAGTGCACTGAGCAAGGCCGACTGCGGCGGGGTCAGCGCCATGGCGAAAATGGCCAGCGGCATCAGCAGTGCACCGGCCAGGATCTGCGGCTTGTAGCGCCCGGTCAGGCTGGTCATGCGCCCGCCGGTGAAGGCACCCATGGGTAGCCCCATCACCAGCGGCAGGAGGTGCAAGGCCGCGCTGTCGGCACCGGCGCCGGTGATGCCCTGGTAGCGCAACGGCATGAGCATGGTCAGGGAGATCGACTGGAAGCTGGCGAAGAAGATCACGCCCCAGCACAGCACCGCCACGCGGTTGCCGAACAGGCCGAGTGGCAGCAGTGGCTCCCGGCAGCGGCGTTCATGTGCGATGAACAGCACCAGGCCCAGCGCGGCGCAGGCGAACAGGGCCAGCACGGCCGGGTCGGCCCAGGCGTGGCCCTGGCCGACCAGGGTAATGCCCAGCAACAGGCTACCCAGGCCGAGAATAAGCAGCACGGCGCCAAGGTAGTCCACCTGCGCCTCGCGGCGCTGCGCCGGCATGCCGCCGAGGGCGCGGCGGATCGCCCACAGTGCAACCAGCCCCAGCGGCAGGTTGATCCAGAACACCCAGCGCCATGACAGGTATTCGGTCAGCCAGCCGCCCAGCACTGGCCCGGCGACGCTGGCCACCGCGTACATGCTGCTGAAATAGCCCTGGTAGCGGCCGCGCTCTCGCGGGGGCACGAAGTCGCCGATGATCGCCTGGCTCACCGAGACCATGCCACCGGCGCCAATGCCCTGCAGTACCCGGGCCAGCACCAGTTGCTGCATGTCCTGGGCCAGGGCGCAGGCGATCGAGGCCAGGGTGAACAGGCTGATGCCGGTGAGGATCATCCTGCGCCGCCCGTACAGGTCGCCCAGCTTGCCGTAGATCGGCACGGCCACGGTCATTGCCACCATGTAGCCGGAGATGACCCAGGCCAGCAGGCCGACATCGTTGAACTGCGCCGAGATCGCCGGCAGCGAGACGGCAACGATGGTCTGGTCCAGGGCGCCGAGGAAGATCGCCAGCATCAGGGCGGTGAGCACGTTGCGCAGGGTGGTGGGGGGCAGGGCGGCGGTCACGGGGATACCTTGTTTATCGGTTGAGACCCCTTCGCGGGCACGCCCGCTCCCACAGGTACAACTCAGGGCTTGAAGGCTGTGATGTACCTGTGGGAGCGGGCGTGCCCGCGAAGGGGCCCCGAAATTGTAACCTGAGTTAGGTAGCTTCCTATGTACTATCTGCATCCCCTATGCAAGATCGGCATTGGCGCATTCATCCAGTGCTGCATGGCTGCGTGATATCGTTGGTATGCCACAGAGGCTGAAAACCGGGGGCTTGCACCAGCTTGGTGCAACATTATGCCGCAGGGTTTCGCGCCGCTGTCTCCCACACCTTTTATTCCTCTGCCTGCATGTCGAGCATGACCGCCCAGATGGCGACGGTTGGAACAGGTCAGGTAGACCCGATTACAGGGGTCGGTAGTTACCGTTCGAATTTCAACTTATTTTGCGGAGTGATCATGCCCAAGGCTTCCCATCAAGATCTGCGTTTTGCCTTCCGCGAGCTGCTCGCTTCAGGTTCCTGTTATCACACCGCATCGGTGTTCGACCCGATGTCGGCACGCATTGCCGCAGACCTGGGCTTCGAGGTCGGCATCCTCGGTGGTTCGGTCGCTTCGTTGCAGGTACTGGCTGCACCGGACTTCGCCCTGATCACCCTCAGCGAGTTCGTCGAGCAGGCCACCCGTATTGGTCGCGTGGCGCAACTGCCGGTGCTGGCTGACGCCGACCACGGCTATGGCAACGCGCTGAATGTCATGCGCACGGTCATCGAACTGGAGCGTGCCGGCGTGGCTGCGCTGACCATCGAGGACACCCTGCTGCCTGCCCAGTTCGGGCGCAAGTCCACCGACCTGATCCCGGTTGAAGAGGGCGTCGGCAAGATCCGTGCGGCGCTGGAGGCGCGGGTCGATTCGTCGCTGTCGATCATTGCCAGGACCAACGCTGGCGTGCTCACCACCGAAGAAATCATCGTGCGTACCCAGAGCTACCAGAAGGCCGGAGCCGACGGTATCTGCATGGTTGGGGTGAAGGACTTCGAGCAACTCGAGCAGATTGCCGAGCACCTGACGGTGCCGCTGATGCTGGTGACCTACGGCAACCCGAGCCTGCGCGACGACGAGCGTCTGGCACGCCTGGGCGTGCGCATCGTGGTCGATGGTCACGCCGCCTATTTTGCCGCGATCAAGGCCACCTACGATTGCCTGCGGCTGCAGCGCGGCCAGCAGAACAAGTCGGAAAACCTCAGCGCCACCGAACTCTCGCACACCTACACCCAGCCCGAGGACTACATCCGCTGGGCCAAGGAATACATGAGCGTCGAGGAGTGACAACGCCATCCCTGTAGGAGCGGCCTTGTGTCGCGAAAGGGCTGCGTAGCAGCCCCGACAATATTTGATGTGGCCAAGATCCCGGGACCGCTGCGCGGTCCTTTCGCGACGCAACGCCGCTCCCACATGGGCCTTACAAGTCCTGATCCCACTCCGGTTCGTCCTTGAACCGCTGCACCAGAAAATCCAGCATGCTGCGCAAGGTCGCCGGCATGTGCTTGCGTGAGGTGTACACCGCATTCAGGTTCAGCTCGCGTGGCCTGGCTTCGGGCAGCAGGCGCACCAGTTCACCCCGGCGCAGGGCCTCCGCGGCCTGGTAGGTCGGCAGCATGGCGATACCTGCGCCGGCCAGCGCCGCCTTCTGCAGTGTCATCGCCTCGTTGGCACTGATGTTCCCCGCCACCGGCACGGCGACTTGCTGGCCGGCCACCTCGAAATGCCACAGGCTGTGGCCGAAGTAGGCATGGGTCAGGCAGTTGTGCCGGCTCAATTCCTCGACCCGTTGCGGCGTGCCGTGCTCGCGCAGGTAGGCCGGTGCCGCACACACTGCCGAGCGGCACACGCTGAGGCGCCGGGCGATCAGGTTGGGGTCCAGGTCATTGCTGGTGCGGATGGCCAGGTCGATGCGCTCGTCCACCAGGTTGACCGTGCGATCGAGCATCTGCAGTTCCACCTTCACCCCGGGGTAGCGCCGGACGTAGGCGGCCACTGCATCCACCAGCTGGGCCTGGCCGAACGAGGTGCTGACGCTGATGCGCAGTGCGCCCTTGGGCGCGTCATCCGGCTGCTGCACCGCGGCCTGCAGGTCGCCGGCCAGTTCCAGCAGTTGCCGGCAGCGGGGCAGGGTTTCCTGGCCGGCGGCGGTGAGGCTGAGCTTGCGTGTGGTGCGCTGCATCAGCCGTGCGCCAACCCAGTCTTCCAGCTCTGCCAGGTAGCGCGATACCACCGGCCGCGACAGTTGCAGATGATCCGCCGCCGCCGACTGGCTGCCCAGGTCGACGACGGTGACGAATACGCGCATGGCGTTGAGACGGTCCATGATTTGCCCGGTTTCAGAAACAAACTATGTTCGAGCATCGCATTTTTTGTCACGGATTGGGCAACTAAGCTGTTGGGCATTGTTCATCTGACGGGCGTTTGCGATGTCTCTTTTCACTCCTCTGCGTGGCCTGCTGCTGGCCTGTGTGACCCTGGCCGGCCCGGCGCTGGCTGCCGACCCCTTGCGGCTGGAGGTTTACAACCCCGGGCATGAGGCGATCTTCCCGGTCAGTTCGGTGATCGTCAGCGGCGAGCACGACGCCATCCTCGTCGATGCCCAGTTCGGCAAGGCCCAGGCCGAGCAGCTGGTGCAGCGCCTGCGGGCAGGCGGCAAGCAGCTGACCAGCATCTACATCAGCCATGGCGACCCGGACTACTACTTCGGCCTGGATACCCTGACCCAGGCCTTCCCCGAGGCCAAGGTGCTGGCGTCGGCCGCCACGGTTGCCCATATCCGCCAGACCATGGATGCCAAGCTGGCCTACTGGGGCCCGCAGATGGGCGCGGACAAGCCGGCGCGGCTGGTGCTGCCGCAAGTGCTCGAAGGCAACCGCCTGACGCTGGAAGGGCAGGCCCTCGAAGTGGTCGGCCTGGACGGCCCGCAACCTGACCGCAGTTTTGTGTGGATCCCGTCGATCAAGGCGGTGGTCGGTGGCGTGGTGGTGTCGGAGAACATTCATGTGTGGATGGCCGACACGCAAACGGCCAAGTCCCACGCCGACTGGCTTGGCACCCTGGCGCACATCGAAGCGCTGGCGCCGCGCACGGTCATCCCCGGGCATTACCTGGGGGACAGCAGCCGATCGCTGCAGGCCGTGCGTTTCACGGCGAACTACATTCGTGATTTCGATGCCGAGACCGCCAAGGCGAAAGACGCCGGCGCGTTGATCGCGGCGATGAAGCAACGTTACCCGGGGCTGGCCGATGAAAGCTCGCTGGAGCTGGGGGCCAAGGTCGCCAAGGGCGAGATGAAGTGGTAATTCCGTTCAACTGATGGAGAGTATCCCATGAGCAAGATTGCAATCATCGGTGCCACTGGCCGCGCTGGCAGCCAGTTGCTGGAAGAGGCCCTGCGCCGTGGCCACAGTGTGCTGGCCATCGCCCGCGACCCGTCCCGGTTGCAGGGGCGGGACAGGGTGACGGTCAAGGCGCTGGATGCCAAGGACAGCGCGGCCCTGCAAGCGGCGGTCGCGGGTGTGGATGCGGTGCTGAGTGCGGCGCATTTCTCGACCATCGAGCCACACGCCATCATCGAACCGGTCAAGCGGGCCGGGGTCAGGCGCCTGCTGGTGGTGGGTGGGGCCGGCAGCCTGTTGCTGCCGTCTGGGCATCGGGTGATCGACAGCCCGGACTTCCCCGAGGCATACAAGGCCGAGGCCACTGCCGGGGTGCGTTTTCTGGAAGCGTTGCAACGGGAGCCGAACCTGGACTGGACCTTCCTGTCGCCGTCGGCGGAGTTCGTTGAAGGTGAGCGCAGCGGGCATTACAAGCTGGGCAAGGATCATCTGTTGATCGGCGCGGATGGCAAGAGCTGGATCACCTTTGCCGATTACGCGATTGCCATGCTCGAGGAACTGGAAAAGCCGCAACATTCGCGGCAGCGGTTCACGGTCGGGTATTGAGTCGCCTGCTTCGCGGGCACGCCCGCTCCCACAGGTGAAGCACAGGTCTTGGAATCTGTGCTGTACCTGTGGGAGCGGGCGTGCCCGCGAAGAGGCCCTCACTGGCTGGCCTGGTGTTCCAGCCAATCCAGCAACTCCACAAGCCCCGCCGGCAAGCTCTTGGCCTGGCTCACCAGGTAATACCCCTTGCCGGTCATCACCTTCAGCGCAAACGGCATGCACAACCGCCCCCCGCGCAAGTCATCGCCGATCAGCGACCAGTCGCCGATGGCCACGCCGGTCCCCTGCGAGGCCATGGCCATCGCCATGTCCAGCGTCTCGAAATGCTGCTTCGGCCCTGAAGTGCCCAGCGTCACCCCGGCTGCCTGCAGCCATAACCGCCAGTCATGCTCATCCCGCGACGGGTGCAGTAGCATGTGTTGCGCCAGGTCTTCGACCTGCTGCAACGGTACCGGCCCTTGGCGCAATGACGGCGCGCACACCGGCGTCAGCTGCTCATCGAACAGCTTGCGCACGCGCAGCCCATGGTTCGGCGCCTCACCATAGACCACCGCCGCATCGAAACCCTCGCGGCGAAAGTCCACCCCATGTTGCACCGTGGTGGTCAGCTCTACAGGCACATCCGGGCGTAGCGCCTGCCATTCCATCAGGCGTGGCAGCAGCCAGCGCATCACGCAGGTCGGTGCCTTGAGCTGCAAGGTAGTGCTGCGCCCACCCACCTCGCGCACCCCTTGTTCGATCAGCGCGAACACCTGCTGCACCCTTGGCAGCCAGTCCTGGCCTTCACGGGTCAGGCTCAGCCCACGGGCCTGGCGCTGGAACAAGGTATAACCCAGATGCTCTTCGAGGGCCGCGATCTGTCGGCTGACGGCGCCCTGGGTGATATGCAACTGCTGCCCGGCACGGGTGAAATTGCAGTGCTGGGCGGTTACCAGGAAGGTATGCAGGGCGGGCAGGGGCGGGAGGCGTTTCATTGTGCTGAGCCATGATTGCAGGACATGGCTAGTATGTGTTTTTTTGCATTGTGGCGATAGCCGTGGCTGGGTCCAATAAGGGCATAACCCAACCAAGATTCATGGTGAAACCCGATGGCAACCTGCGGCGAAGTACTGGTAAAACTCCTTGAAGGCTATGGCGTTGACCATGTCTTCGGCATTCCTGGTGTACATACCGTGGAGCTCTACCGCGGCCTGGCGGGCTCGTCCATCCGCCATGTCACCCCGCGCCACGAGCAGGGTGCCGGGTTCATGGCCGACGGCTATGCGCGGACCCGCGGCAAGCCCGGGGTGTGCTTCATCATCACCGGCCCGGGCATGACCAACATCACCACCGCCATGGGCCAGGCCTATGCCGACTCGATCCCGATGCTGGTGATTTCCAGCGTGCAGGCCCGCGACCAGCTGGGCGGTGGCCGCGGCAAGCTGCACGAGTTGCCCAACCAGGCAGCGCTGGTGTCGGGTGTGGCGGCGTTTTCCCACACCCTGATGAGTGCCGATGACCTGCCGCAGGTGCTGGCCCGGGCATTCGCCGTATTCGAAGGCGCCCGGCCGCGCCCGGTGCATATCGAGATCCCGCTCGACGTGCTGGTCGAACCGGCCGACCACCTGCTGCCGGGGCGCGTGGTGCGCAGCAGCCGGGCGGGGGCAGCGCCGCAGGCCGTGGCGCAGATGGCCGAGCGCCTGGCCAATGCACGGCGACCATTGATCCTGGCCGGGGGCGGCGCATTGGCCGCGGGCGCTGCGCTGGCGCGCCTGGCCGAACACCTGCAGGCGCCGGTGGCGCTGACCATCAATGCCAAGGGGCTGCTGCCGGCCAGCCACCCGCTGCAGATTGGCTCGACCCAGTCACTGCCAGCCACGCGGGCGCTGGTGGCCGAGGCCGATGTGGTGCTGGCGATCGGCACCGAACTGGCCGAAACCGACTATGACGTCACCTTCAAAGGTGGTTTCGAGATCCCGGGCAGCCTGTTGCGCATCGACATCGACCCGGACCAGACCGTGCGCAATTACCTGCCGGAGCTGTCGCTGGTCGCCGATGCCGAACTGGCCGCCGAGGCGCTGCTTGGCGCCTTGCAGGCATTGCCGCAACCCGTGAGTGAAAGTACGTGGGGGGCCGCCCGGGTGGCCAAGCTGCGCCAGGCACTGGCGGCGGGTTGGGACCAGCCGACCCTGAGCCAGACGCGCTTGCTGAACGCAATTCTCGAGCGCCTGCCCAATGCCATTCTGGTGGGCGATTCGACCCAACCGGTGTACACCGGCAACCTGACCCTGGACATGGACCAGCCACGCCGTTGGTTCAATGCCTCGACCGGCTACGGCACCTTGGGTTATGCATTGCCGGCGGCCATGGGCGCCTGGCTGGGCAGCGCGGAGCAGGTCGGTGAGCGTGCGCCTGCGGTGTGCCTGATTGGTGATGGCGGTTTGCAGTTCACCTTGCCGGAGCTGGCCAGCGCGGTGGAAGCGCAGGTGCCGCTGATCGTGCTGCTGTGGAACAACCAGGGGTACGAGGAAATCAAGAAGTACATGGTCAACCGGGCCATCGAGCCGGTCGGGGTGGATATCCATACGCCGGACTTCATCGGTGTGGCGCGGGCCCTGGGCGCGGCGGCGGAGCAGGTGGCAGATGTGGCGCAGTTGCAGGTGGCGTTGGGGCAGGCAGTGGAGCGCAAGGGGCCGACCTTGATCCAGGTTGACCAGAATCAGTGGCAGGGGGCTGTGTTGGGTTGAAGTGAAGCTATTGTCTGTACCGGCCCTTTCGCGGGCTTGCCCGCTCCCACAGGATTTTGCACAGGCTCTGAACGCTGTGCTGTACCTGTGGGAGCGGGCAAGCCCGCGAAGAGGCCGGCACTGCCAGTCAAAACTTCAGACAGCAGTCGCCCGCAACCTGGCCACATCACGAATCGGCGGCGCGCCATACAACCGGCTGTATTCACGGCTGAACTGTGACGGGCTTTCATACCCCACCCGGTAGGCAGCCACCGCTGCCTCGAGCCCGTCATTCAGCATCAAGCGCCGCGCCTCCTGCAGGCGCAGTTGCTTCTGATACTGCAACGGGCTCATCGACGTCACGGCCTTGAACCGGTGGTGCAAGGTCGAGGTGCTGAGGTTGACCTCCCGCGCCAGGTCCTCGATGCGCAAAGGCAGCTGGTAGTTCTGGTTGAGCCAGGTGATGGCCTGGCAAACCCGGTGGGTCTGGCTGTTGGCCAAGGCGATTTCGTACAACCGATAGCCCTGCGGCCCGCGCAGCAGGCGGTACAGAATCTCCCGACGGAACAGCGGCGCGAGCATCGCGATGTCGCGAGGGGTGTCCAGCAGGCGTATCAGCCGCAGCAAGGCGTCGAGCAACGCGGCATCGGTTCTTTCCACATACAAGCCACGACCGGAAGGCCGGTTGGGCACCAGCATCGGCCCGCTTTCGGCGATCAGCTGGCTGATTTCGGCCGGGTCCAGGTCCATGCGCAGGCCAAGGCTCGGGTGCTCGGGGCTGGCGTCGAGCTTTACGCCGCTAAGCGGCAAGGTTACCGAGACCACCATGTAGTGCAGCGGGTCGTAGGCGTACTGCTCGTCACCCAGGAACAGGCTTTTGCTGCCCTGGGCGAGGATGCACAGCGCGGGTTGCGCGAGGGTCGGTACCGAGCGCACGTTTTCGGTGTAGCGCACCAGGTACAGGTCATCGATGGCCGATGCCGCGCCGTGGGGCTCCCCGGCGTGGCGGCGGATCAGCTCGGCGAGCTCCTGGCGTTGCAGTTCCAGGCTCGGGTCGATGGACGTGGCGGTGGTCATGATGGCTTTCCTCTGCTGACCGACGCAGCATAGGTTTGGGCAATGGCGGGCGCTAGTCAAAAGCTGCACGCCGATTGCCTGATCCTGCCGCGCTGCAGGATCAGGCAATCGGTGAGCAGTATTGGCCTAACGCGTCGCGCGGGTGAGGCCCTAACCTTGGCAGCCTGGCTTTTCCGTCCGCCTGCTTCAAGGAGATTGTGCAATGACCCCGACACAACCGGTCACCCACCTTGCTTTCATCCGTGCCAGCAGCGGGCGCTCGGCGGAGCTGGGCGCGCGCCTGCGTGACCTGCTCGAGCCCTCGTTGCGGGCACCGGGCTGCCTGAGTTTCACGGTGCAGCGTTCGCAGGCTGATGCCGATTTATGGTTGCTCAGTGGCAGCTGGCAAGACCAGCAGGCGATGACTGGTTACTTTGCTTCGCCGACGCTGGAAGTGTTTGGTGAGTTGGTGCAGGAACAGGTGGTCAGCAGCCTGGATCTGCATACCTTTGATTGAGGTATTGCCTGTTCTGGCCTCATCGCCGGCAAGCCAGCTCCCACAGGGTCATCACAGGTCTTGAGGGCGGTGCAGTACCTGTGGGAGCTGGCTTGCCGGCGATAGGGACGGTACAGATGAATAGGGTAAGATGCTGCCCTTGATCAACCAGGTAGATAGCAACATGGCACGTAGGGAATTCCCGCATTTCGAAGCGGTTTCGGCGATGGTCCCGGTGGAAGGTGGCGGCTACAACGCGGCCATCGCGGTCAAGGCCCTGGGCATGGGCGGCGCGCCGCGCTTTCACAAGATTCTCGACGGCCAGGTGTTCAAGGGCGCCGTGGCCGCTGACGAAGCGGCCACCGCCGAGCTGCAACGCCTGCAGGGCGTCAGCGAAGAGGGTGAGCTGATCTGGTGATCAGGCCGGCGGGCGGGCCATCTTGAACAGGTTGCCCAGCTCGAAATAGTCTGCCGGGCCACCGCCACGCAGGATCGGCTCGGCGGCAGCGGTATCGTAGATACCGTTCTTCAACAGGTGCTCGGCAATGTGCACCGCCACCACTTCACCCAGGATCAGCCAGCTGGGCACCAGTTCCTGGTCGGCCCGCTTGAGCTGGACTATCTGGCTGACCTTGCACTCGAAGGCCACCGGGGTTTCGCCGACACGCGGCACGTTGACGATGCTCGACGGCTTGGCGGTGAGGCCGCTCAATTCAAATTCGTTTATCTCGGCGGCAACCGGTGCGCAGCTCTGGTTCATCTGCTCGGCCAACGGGCGGGTTGCCAGGTTCCAGACGAATTCGCCGGTCTGCTCGATGTTGTTCAGGCTGTCTTTGCGCCCGACGCTGCAGAAACCGATGATCGGCGGGATGTAGTTGAAGGCATTGAAGAAGCTGTAGGGCGCCAGGTTCAGGCGGCCTTCGCGGTCCTGTGAGGAGATCCAGCCGATAGGGCGGGGGCCGACGATGGCGTTGAACGGGTCGTGGGGCAGGCCGTGGCCTTTGGCGGGTTCGTAGTAATACATCTGTGCTGGGCTTGCTGGCCCTACCTCCTGGTGGACAAGGCGCCTAGTGTGCCAAGCCTGTGCCCGCCTGCAAATGATCAAGCCCGGCCGAAGCCGGGCTGGGTGCTCGCATCAGGGATCAGCTGATGCGGTGGGCGTTGGTGCGATCGAAGCCATCTTCGGCGAAACGTTGGCCACCGGTGCGGTCGAAGCCGTCTTCGGCGAAGCGCTGGCCACCGGTGCGGTCGAAGCCGTCTTCGGCGAAACGCTGGCCGCCAGTGCGGTCGAAGCCATCTTCAGCGTAGGCAGCGGATTGGCTCTGGGTCGCTGCGAAGGTGTGGGCGTTGGTGCGGTTGAAGCCATCTTCGGCGAAGGCGCCAGCAGCGAAAACCGAGAGGGCCAGGGTGAGGATCAGTTTGTTTTTCATGGTCGTTGCTCCAGGGGTTCTTGAGGTTGTTTTGTTTCTATGGGTTTAATCCTACGCCGATTAACTTGATTAAAAAGCGCAAATAATAGCGCTTAAAAATCGAATAATTAGATATGTGTTGGCGCGCATCTTGGGGCTCTGGCAGCGGTTCTGGCTCAGAATGTGTCCGCCGATGCGCCGACGTTCTGCCAGCCATTGCAGCTTGAGGGGATGGAATTAATGGGGCGTTAAGGATGAAAAATCTGTCATTGAAGGCTGCTCAACGCATTTTTCATACATCACCAACCGATTTTTCAAATGCTGCTCAGCACCATCGCCGCACCTCAAACCGGAGCGGCACAACAATGAACAAACTTCCGCAAATCACCTTGGCCTTCTGGGTCATGAAGATCTGCGCTACCACCCTTGGCGAAACGGCGGGTGATTTGCTGTCGATGACCCTGAACATCGGCTATGCCCTCAGCTCGCTGCTGCTGATCAGCGTGTTCCTGCTGACCTTGCTCGGCCAGCTGTACTCGCGCCGCTACCACCCGATGCTGTACTGGCTGGTGATCCTTTCCACCAGCACTGCCGGCACCACCATGTCCGACTTCATGGACCGCACCCTGGGCCTGGGCTACGCCGCGGGTTCGGCCATCCTCATCGGCATCCTGCTGCTGACCTTCCTGGTATGGCGCCTGAGCGGCAACCCGCTGGATGTCACCCGCATCAAGAACCGCACGGGCGAATTGTTCTACTGGGTGGCGATCCTGTTTTCCAACACCCTCGGCACGGCGCTGGGCGATTACCTGGCAGATGACTCGGGGCTCGGTTTTGCCGGTGGTGCACTCTTGATCGGCAGTGCCATCGCCTTGGTAGTGGTGGCCCGCTACTGGACACGCATTCCTGGCGTGGTGTTGTTCTGGGTTGCGTTCGTGCTTACCCGCCCGTTCGGCGCCACATTGGGCGACTTCCTCACCAAGCCCCACGAGAAGGGTGGCCTGGACTTCGGCACGGTCGGCTCTTCGGCAGTGCTGGGCGGGGTGTTGCTGGTACTGGTGCTGATGGCCACCTGGTACCAGCGCCGTGAGCCGCGTCAGGCGTTGGAGATGTCCTGAGCCTGCTTTCCGATACCAGTGAGCCGATTAACTGGGCTATTCGGCTCACATGGTGAGCCGAATAGGATTTCTAATCGGCTCAGAAGGCTTCGGAGGTATGGCTTGATGTTTGCGCTGTTGCTCGTCCGCGCGGTGCGTCTCGCATGCGCTGGAGCCCTCAAACCGTACACCTGGATTGCAATGACGCATTCGCATGTATGAAAAAAGGCGCCCCGAAAACGGGGCGCCCTTCTTCATTACCGCAAGCTCACACTCACTCAGTGGTAATCCGCGAGTGCTGCTTGGTGTCCTTCATGGTCGCGTAAACCAGCAGCGAGCAGGCGATGCAGGCGGTGACGTACCAGTAGAAGCCACTCTCCATGCCGGCGCTCTTGAACCACAGGGCCACGTACTCGGCGGTGCCGCCGAAGATCGACACGGTCAGGGCATACGGCAGGCCCACGCCCAGGGCGCGGATTTCGGTGGGGAACAGCTCGGCTTTGACCACGGCGTTGATCGAGGTGTAGCCGCTGACGATGATCAGCGCCGCCATGATCAGGAAGAACGCGCCCCACCAGGTCTGGATGGTGTGCAGGGTGCTGAGGATCGGTACGGTGAACAGAGTGCCGAGTACACCGAAGGCGATCAGGATCGGGCGTCGACCGATCTTGTCGGACAGGCCGCCGATCACCGGCTGCAGGCACATGAACAGGAACAGCGTCGCGGCCGAGATGGTGGTCGAGTCGCTGATGCTCATACCCACGGTGTTGACCAGGTACTTCTGCATGTAGGTGGTGTAGGTGTAGAAGGCCAGGGTGCCGCCCATGGTCAGGCCGACCACGGTCATCAGCTCCTTGGGGTGGCGCAGCAGGGTGCGCATCAGGCTTTCCTTGGCCTTTTCCTTCTTGGTGAAGGAGGCGGTTTCTTCCATGCCGCGACGCAGGTACAGGGCCACCACGGCGCACAGCGCACCGATCACGAACGGTACGCGCCAGCCCCAGGCATACAGCTGCTCGGTGGTCAGGGTCTGTTGCAGGACGATCAGTACCGCCAGGGCGATCAGCTGGCCGGAGATCAGGGTCACGTACTGGAAGCTGGAGAAGAAGCCACGGCGATCCTTGCTGGCCATTTCGCTGAGGTAGGTGGCCGAGGTGCCGTATTCACCACCCACCGACAAGCCCTGCAGCAGGCGTGCGATGACCAGCAGGATTGGCGCGGCGACGCCGATGGTTTCGTAGCCCGGGGTCAGGGCGATGACCAGCGAGCCGGCGCACATCAGCAGCACCGAGGCCATCAATGCGGCCTTGCGGCCTTTGCGGTCGGCGTACAGGCCCATCAGCCAGCCACCGATCGGGCGCATGAGGAAGCCCACGGCGAAGATCGCGGCGGTATTGAGCAATTGTGCGGTGGAATCGCCGGCCGGGAAGAAGGCCTTGGCGAAGTACAGCGAGAATGCGGCGTAGACGTACCAGTCGTACCATTCGACCATGTTGCCGATGGACCCGCTGAAGATCGACTTCAGGCGGCTGGCGGTGGTTTTTTCTGTGGCAGGCGCGGTGGCCGCCCCGGCTGGCAGGGAGGTGGCATTATCCATCAGGGATACCTTCTCGTTGTTTTTGTGGAGCGCGCCGTGGCGCAGCTTGCCAAGGCAATTGCAGAAGGTGTGCCAAATGGGTGCGTTGGGCTTCAAATGGGGGCGCTGCGCGCCCCTTCGCGGGCACGCCCGCTCCCACGGGGACCGCGTGACGTCTGACTCTTTGTGTTTCCCTGTGGGAGCGGGCGTGCGCGCGAAGGGCTGCAACGCAGCCCCAAAAGAATCCTGCTAATGAGCGGTTATTTGCTTAGCGGCCGAGCGCGATAGGCGGATTTCCGCTCATTCCCGCCCAATGAAGTCCTCGCGCACCAACCCGTGCCGCTGCATCTTTTCGTTGAGCGTGCGCCGCGGCAGCTGCAACGTTTCCATCACAGCATTGATCGCGCCCCCATGCTGGCGCAGCGCCGCGCGCAGGCATTGCGCCTCGAACGCTTCCATCTGCTCGCTCAGCGACTGCCCGGCAGGCGCCACCTCGATGTTCGGTGAGCCCAGCCCCAACGCATGGCGTTCCGCCGCATTGGCCAGTTCACGCACGTTTCCCGGCCAGTCGTGCGACAGCAGCTGCGCCAGTTGCGCGCCCGACAGTGGCGGGGCTGCGCGGCCAAGCTTTTCGCCGGCGGCACGGGCAAAGTACTCGAACAGCAGTGGAATGTCCTCACGCCGTTCACGCAATGGCGCCAGGCGCAGCTCGGCCACGTTCAGGCGATAGGCAAGGTCTTCGCGGAAGCGCCCGGCGCGGGCTTCTTCGAGCAGGTCGGGCTTGGTCGCGGCAATGATGCGCAGGTCGACGCTGATGCTCTGGTTGGCCCCCAGGCGCTCCAGCTTCTGTTCCTGGATCACCCGCAGCAGCTTGGCCTGTTGGGCCAGTGGCATGCTTTCGATTTCGTCGAGGAACACCGTGCCACCGTTGGCGTACTCCAGCTTGCCGATGCGCTTGCCCTGGGCACCGGTAAAAGCGCCGCTTTCATGGCCGAACAGCTCGGCCTCGAACAGCGACTCGGGGATGGCTGCACAGTTGAGGGCGACGAACGGCTTGTCGGCGCGCGGGCCAAAATCGTGCAGGCAGCGGGCCACGCGCTCCTTGCCACTGCCGGTTTCGCCGCGGATCAGCACATTGACCGGCAGGCTGGCCAGGTCCAGCACTTGCCGGCGCAGCTGTTGCAGGCCTTGGGACATGCCAAGCAGCGTGCCTTCCAGGCGTGACTTTAGGTCGGCCTGCTCGTGCAGGCGGCGGTTTTCCAGGACCAGCTGGCGCTTTTCCAGGGCCCGGCGCAGGCTGCCCAGCAGGTGCTGCGGGGTAAAGGGTTTTTCCAGGAAGTCGTAGGCCCCGCTGCGCATGGCTTCCACTGCCATGGGCACATCGCCGTGGCCGGTCAGCAGGATCACCGGCAAGTCGGGGTCGTCCGTCTGCAGGCGTTCGAGCAATTGCAGGCCATCCATGCCCGGCATGCGTACATCGCTGATGATTACCCCGGGAAAGTGCCGTGGCAGGTGTGCCAGGCATTCTTCGGCGCGGGTGAACAGTTGCACGCTGAAGCCGGACAGGCTCAGCCATTGCTCGACCGCGGTGCGGATACTGGCTTCATCATCGACGACGATCACTGAATTCAACATACAGGCTCCAGGTCACGGGGCAGGGTAAGGCTCAGGCGCGCGCCGCCAGGCAGGTTTTCGGCCTGCAGCTGGCCACCGGCCTCGTGGACGATGCCGTAGGAAATGGCCAGGCCCAGCCCCAGGCCTTCGCCCACCGGCTTGGTGGTGAAGAACGGGTCGAAGACCTTGGCCAGGTCGGCCTCGGCAATGCCGCCACCCGAATCCAGCACGCTCAGGCGCCACAGCTCGCCGTCGGGCTCGATGCGGATCTCCAGGCGTTTGTAGCGCTTGTCGGCCATGGCGTCGAGGGCATTGCGCAGCAGGTTGATCAGCACCTGCTCCAGGCGAATGGCATCGCCGCGCACCCAGGCCGGGCGCGCCAGGTACAGGGCTACCTCCACTTCTTCGCTGCGAATGCGTGCTTCCAGCAGGTGCAGGGCCTGGTCGACCACGGTGGCCAGGTCCAGGCGCTCGCGCAGGCCGACCGGGCTGTTGCGGGCGAAGGTTTTCAGGTGGCTGGTGAGCGCGGCCATGCGTGTGAGCATCTGCTCCAGCGGCTCCAGTGCCTGGCGTGCTTCGTCATGTCGGCCATGGTCGAGCAGCAGGCGCAGGGTTTCCAGCTGCATGCGCTGGGTGGTCAGCGGCTGGTTGATTTCATGGGCCATGGCTGCCGACATCTGCCCCAGCGCCGCCAGCTTGGCCGATTGCACCAGCCCCTCCTGGGCGGTGCGCAGCTCACGGGTGCGCTCCTCGACCTGGCGCTTGAGCTCCTCCCGGCTGCGCTGGCGCAAGCGGGCCAGGCGCAGGCGCTGGCTGACGAACAGCGCAGCGAACACCAGGCTCAGCCACACGGCGGCGGCGCCGAGGGCGGCATTGCGACCGTCGGCGGCCACCTGCGGTTTGCGCAACAGATGCAAGGTCCAGTTTTCACCTTCCAGCGGCAGGCTTTCCCACAGGTATTCGGCGCTGCCCTCCGGGCCTTGCACCCGGCTGAGGGTGCTGTTGGCGGCAAAGCGGGTCAGCACCTGGTGCTGCAGCGGCACCAGCGGTTGCTTGTCGTACTGACGGGTTTCGGCCAGTTCGGCACGGTCGGCACCACTGAGTGGCTGCAGTTCGCGGTAGCGCCAGCCGTCCTGGTTGGCGATGAAAGTGATGCCGCGGGCATCGCTGACCAGCAGGATGTCGCTGCCCTGGCGCCACTCGCGTTCCAGCTCGGGGAACTCCAGCTTCACCACCATGGCGCCGAGGAAGCGGCCATGCTCGTCGTTCACCGCGCTGGCGAGGAAGTAGCCCGGCACGCCACTGGTCACGCCCACGGCGTAGAAGCGGCCACTGCCTTGGCTGCGGGTCTGCTTGAAATAGGGGCGAAAACCGTAGTTGGAGCCCACGTAGCTGCTGGGCAACCGCCAGTTGCTGGCGGCGATGGCCAGGCCGGTGCGGTCGAGCAGTTCGAGGGTGGAGGAGTTGGCGGCGCCATTGATGCGTTCGAGCTTGCGGTTCAGGGCGTCCTGCACCGGTTCGCTGATCGGGCCGCGCAGGGCGGCGATCAGCTCCGGGTCCAGCGCCAGCACGGCGGGCAGGGCGCGGTAGCGGTCGATCAGCGTGTGCAGGGCATTGGCGTACAGGCCCAACTGCTGGCTGGCACGCTGGGCGTCGGTTTCCATGGCCTGGCGCTTGGCCTGGTGCATGGCCCAACCGGCGCTGAAGGCGGTGCCCAGCACGATCAGCAGGGTGATCAGCCCCAGACGCAGGGCGCGAACGGAAAAGGGCATGGGGCGGATCCGGATGATTGGGATATCAGGGCCGGCCTCTTCGCGGGCTTGCCCGCTCCCACAGGAGATTCACAGCCCGATGGACTTGTGCAGTACCTGTGGGAGCGGGCAAGCCCGCGAAGAGGCCGGTACAGGCAAACCGGTCAGTTACAGCAGTTCAAAGCTCTGCTGCTGCACCGCCTGGGAATCCAGCCCGACCTGGACATTGAATTCCCCTGGTTCGGCAACCCGCTGCAGTTGGCCATTGTAGAACTTCAGGTCTTCTTCGCTGATGCGGAAGCTCAACGTGCGCGATTCGCCAGGCTTGAGCATCAGCTTCTGGAAGTTCTTCAATTCCTTCACCGGGCGGCTCATAGATGCCGATACATCCTGCAGGTACAGCTGCACCACGGTCTCGCCTGCCACCTTGCCGGTGTTCTTCACTGTCACCTTGGCTTCCAGCGTGTCGCCACGCTTGAGGTCCTTGTTCGAAAGCTTCAGCCCCGACAGCTCGAAGCTGCTGTAGCTCAGGCCATAGCCGAACGGGTACAGCGGGCCATTGGGCTCCTCGAAGTATTGCGAGGTGTAGTTGCCCGGCTTGCCCGGCGTGAAGGGCCGGCCAATACGGGTGTGGTTGTAGTACATCGGGATCTGCCCGACCGAGCGCGGGAAGGTGATGGCCAGCTTGCCGGACGGGTTGTAATCGCCGAACAGCACGTCGGCAATCGCGTTGCCGCCTTCGGTACCGGCGAACCAGGTTTCCAGAATGGCGTCGGCCTGCTCGCGTTCCCAGGCAATCGACAGTGGGCGGCCGTTCATCAGCACCAGCACCAGCGGCTTGCCGGTGGCCTTCAGGGCCTTGATCAGCTCCCGCTGGCTGGCCGGGATTTCCAGGGTGGTACGGCTCGACGACTCGTGGGACATGCCGCGGGATTCACCCACCACTGCCACCACCACATCGGACTGCTTCGCCGCCTTCACCGCCTCGTCGATCAGCACCGCAGGCGGGCGCGGGTCGTCGACGATTTCCGGGGCATCGAAGTTGAGGAAGTTCAGGTAATCGAACATCGCCTTGTCGCCGGTGACGTTGGAACCTTTGGCGTAGACCAGCTTGGCCTTGCCCTCCACGGCGCGGCGCAAGCCTTCGCGCACGGTCACCGAGTGCACTGGTTTGCCGTCGGCAGCCCAGCTGCCCATCATGTCGATCGGGGCATCGGCCAGCGGGCCGACCAGGGCGATGGTGCCGGCCTTTTTCAGCGGCAGGGTCTGGTTGCGGTTTTCCAGCAGCACGAGGCTGCGGCGCGCCACGTCACGCGCGGCATCGCGGTGCAGGCGGTCGTTGCCGTAGTAGTCCTTCAGGTCGGTTTCGGCCTTGCCGATGCGCACGTACGGGTCCTTGAACAGGCCCATGTCGTACTTGGCACCCAGCACTTCGCGCACCGCCTGGTCCAGTTCGCCCTGGGTCACTTCGCCAGACTTCAGCAGGCCTGGCAGCTCTTCGCCGTACAGGGTGTCGTTCATGCTCATGTCGATGCCGGCCTTGATCGCCAGCTTGGCGGCTTCGCGGCCATCGCGGGCGACGCCATGGCGGATCAGCTCCTGGATGGCGCCGTGGTCGCTGATGGTCACGCCCTTGAAGCCCCACTCCTTGCGCAGCAGGTCGTTCATCAGCCAGGTGTTGGAGGTGGCCGGCACGCCGTTGATCGAGTTCAGCGCCACCATCACCCCGCCGGCACCAGCGTCAAGCGCGGCGCGGTAGGGCGGCAGGTAGTCGTTGTACATTTTCGGCAGGCTCATATCGACCGTGTTGTAGTCGCGCCCGCCTTCCACCGCGCCATACAGGGCGAAGTGCTTGACGATGGCCATGATGCTGTCGGGATTGGCCGGGCTGCTGCCCTGGAACGAGCGGACCATCACCTGGCCGATTTTCGAGGTCAGGTAGGTGTCTTCGCCAAAGCCTTCACTGGTGCGGCCCCAGCGCGGGTCGCGGGCAATGTCGACCATCGGTGCGAAGGTCATGTCCAGGGCGTCGGCCGCGGCTTCGATGGCGGCGGTGCGGCCGACCTTGGCGACGGCGTCCATGTCCCAGGTCGCGGCCATGCCCAGGCCGATCGGGAAAATGGTGCGCTCGCCGTGGACGGTATCGTAGGCGAAGAACATCGGGATCTTCAGGCGGCTGCGCATGGCCGCGTCCTGCATCGGCCGGTTCTCGGGCGCGGTACGCGAGTTGAAGGTGCCACCGATGCGGCCGGCGGCGATCTCCTCGCGAATCTTGTCGCGGGGCATTTCCGGGCCGATGCTGATCAGGCGCAGCTGGCCGATCTTCTCGGCTTCGGTCATCTGGCTGATCAGATGGTCGATGAACGCCTGCTTGTCCTGCAGGGGCGGGGCGGAGGGGGCGGCGAGGGCCGCCTGACTGGCAAGGCCCATGGCCAGGCCCAGCAAAGACAGTTTCATCATCAATTCCGTTGTGGGGCCTCTGCTGTATCCACGGTGATACGCGCGCGGCCGAAGTTTTCAGGCGGCTATTGTTGTACGATTTGCAGGCATTTCTTCCAGCGGCGGATTATGCCTGAATATGTCGCCTGCGGACGAAGCCCCGAATGCCGGGACAACAACTATAAGAACGCTCAAGAGACCGACGGCATGACCCCCCTCGACGAATACCATCAGCGCCAGATCGCCGAAGCCATTGCCCGTGCCGAACGGCGCACCGATGCCGAACTGGTAACGGTGCTGGCCCGCCGGGCCGATGACTACGCCTACTGGCCGTTGTTCTGGGCCGCCGTGCTGGCGCTGGCCGTGCCGGCCCTGTTGCACTGGCTGCTGGGTTGGCCCGGAGTGCGTGGCTTGCTGGTGGCCAATGTGCTGCTGTTCGTCGGCTTGTGCCTGCTGCTGCGCAGCCCACGCCTGGCCGGCTGGCTGATCCCCCGGGCCCTGCGCCGCTGGCGCGCCTCGCGCCTGGCCCGCCAGCAGTTTCGCGAACAGAACCTGCAGCGCACTGCTGGTGCCACGGGCGTACTGATCTTCGTCAGCGAGGCGGAGCGGCATGTGGAGATCCTGGTCGACCGTGGTATCGAACACCATCTGGATGCCACCGCCCGCGCGGCCATCGTCGCTCGCTTTGCCGAACAGGTA
Source organism: Pseudomonas sp. B8(2017) (assembly GCF_002113575.1). NCBI lineage: Bacteria > Pseudomonadati > Pseudomonadota > Gammaproteobacteria > Pseudomonadales > Pseudomonadaceae > Pseudomonas > Pseudomonas sp. B8(2017). Next base: position 46,784 of record NZ_NEIO01000021.1, read on the forward strand.
CGCCAGGGCCGCACCTTGCAGGGTTTTGTAGAGTGCATCGAGGCGTGCGGCGAACTGCTCAGCGAACATGTGCCGCCTACCCATGCACGTAACGAGTTGCCCAACCGGTTGGTGATTCTCGATTGAGCCCTAATGCCAGTCAGTCAAGCGAATTGGGGCCGCTTTGCGGCCCTTCGCGGGCAAGCCCGCGAAGGGCTGCAAAGCAGCCCCAATTAAACAGGCAAACCTTAACTGACTGGCATTAGGGCAAGCCCGCTCCCACAGGAAGTTGAGCACCCTGTAGAATGCGCGCATTGCGCCATGCGCTCCCCGCTATCCGAGGCACCGTTTTTCCATGTCCGCCAGTTCTTCTGCCCCATCCGCGCCGGATGCGCGCACCCAGTTTCTCGACCTGCTGAACGCCGCCCTGCATGGCAATACCCTGGTCAAACTGGTATTGGCGCGCCATGTCGGTGCAGACCAGACCTTGCAACGGATCATTGCCAAGCCGCTGCAGGTCAAGGGCCAGCCGTGCCTGTCGCTGGTCTATCGCCACCAGACCCGCGACATCACCCGCAACCTGGCGCTGGATCAGGCCCAGGCGCTGGTCGCCGAGCTGCTGCCGGACAGCTTCCGTAACGCGCACCTGTTCGACGCCGACGGTGAAGTGCAGTTGACCTTCAGCAAGAAGGGCAAGCCCATGCTCCAGCGCCACGGCGCACAGGCACCGCGCGAAGCTGCCAGCAGCAGCGGCCATGACCGCGAGAAGAAGCGCTATCTGGAGCTGTCGCGGCCGTTCCTGCGTGACCTCGGCGTGACTGACGCACAAGGCGCGCTGATCCCGTCCATGTCGCGCAAGTGGAAGCAGATCAACAAGTTCATCGAAGTCTTCGACCACGCCCTGGCCAGCGCCCCGGTGCCAGCGCAGCAGGCGCTGCGGGTGGCCGACTTCGGCTCTGGCAAGGGCTACCTGACCTTTGCCATGCACGACTACCTGCGCAACAGCCTGGGCCGCGAAGCGCAGGTAACCGGCGTCGAGCTGCGCCAGGACATGGTCGACTTGTGCAACGCCGCCGCCTTGCGCCTGGAGCACCCGGGCCTTGAGTTCCAGTGTGGTGACGTGCGTAGCGTGGTGCCCGAGGCCATCGAAGTGATGATCGCCCTGCATGCCTGCGACATCGCCACCGACTACGCCATCCACACCGGCATCCGCTGCAACGCCGCGATCATCATGTGCTCGCCGTGCTGCCACAAGCAGATCCGCCCGCAACTGCACAGCCCGGGGTTGTTGCAGCCGATGCTGCAGTACGGCCTGCACCTGGGCCAGCAGGCCGAGATGCTGACCGACAGCCTGCGCGCGCTGTACCTGGAAGCCTGCGGGTACGAGACCAAGGTGTTCGAGTTCATCTCGCTGGAGCACACCAACAAGAACAAGATGATTCTTGCGGTGAAGCGGCGCCAGGCAGGGGACAACGGCGCGTTGCTGGAGAAGATCGGGCAGCTCAAGGCGTTCTATGGGGTGCAGGAGCATTGCCTGGAGACGTTGTTGCGAGGGGACGGGTTGCTGCCTGGCGTGTGATCCTTCAGCGGCTCTTGTGAAACGCCGCACTCGGTAACACGTTATCCAGAAGTGGCGCATTCGTATCTTTCAGGGGCTCGGTTTCGCTGGCCGTCGCTGCCAGCTGACGGGCCTGGCGGTATTCGCTGGGCGTGCAGTTGCTGACCTGCTTGAAGGTGCGGGCGAAGTAGGACGGGTCCTTGAAGCCGGCCTCATAGCCGATGCTGGTAATCGGCATCTGGCTGTTGACGAGCAGGTCCATGGCCAGGTTCATGCGCTTGCTCAGGATGTAATCCAGAAACCCAACGCCGTTGACTTCCTTGAACAGGCGGCTGAAGCGGGCCGTGGTCATGCCGCAACGCTGCGCGAGGTCCTTTTGATCGACACATTCGCGAAAGTGCTGGTCGATGTACGGCATGACCTTGCTGAGCGCCTGGTGCTTGTGGTGTTCGCCGGTCAGGCGAATGCTGTCCGGCAGGGAGGGAAGGTGATCGATGCGCTGCGCATTGCCTGAGGCCTTGCTGGCGCGGCGTATGTCGCAAAGCTGCTTGAGGACATCGATGTAGCGACTTTTCTCACCGCTTGTCAGCGGCAATACCAGATACTCCCAGACCCGCGAACGCATGGCCCAGACAGCCAACTCTTCGGAGTGCTGCACGGTGAACATGGTGACCGGGATGGATGGTGAGTTGCGTTTCACTTCCAGCAGCAGGTTGAGGTTGAGGGTGTCGGGGCGATCGAAATGCATGCAGATCATGTCTGCCTGCTGGCGTTCGGAATGCGCGACGGCCTTCGCCAGTTTGCAATCGCAGACATGACTGAACTGTGCCATCAGCGCTTCGGTGGAATGATCGCGTGTCAGATCGAACCACAACAACAGCGGCTTTGTGCCCGGGTTAGACATCGTGACTTAACCTTAGTGCTGGGAGTTTCCCTACGAGCAGCAGTATTGTCAAAACACTATTGGTTCGACGAGCAATTTGGTTATTAACTTAGATCGTTTTTGCTTAAGGGGTTGTATGCGTTTTGTAAAACCCTGATGTTAGACAGGTTCCGCAGCCAGGCTGGTCTTTGATCATGGCGACCGCTCGTCGGCTTTGAACAAACGTGCCAGAACCTTTCCCTGAGCCGGCTGCAAATTCGTACGAAAGTGCTTCTCATATTGACACTTGCTACCTGTTTTCCTGGTGGCATTGTGAATTTTTGGATGCTGGCCAATGGCCGCAAAAAAGTCCTAGCGATTCGCAAAAATCTCCTAACGACTGTCGCCTCCCCCTGACTAGGATTCCCAACAGGTAGTGCAACCGCCACTGCCCGCGAAGAAAAACAATGTCCTTAGCGAGGTGAGCGAAATGACTCTGCAAACAATCAAGGCTTCGGTCGTGAAGTTCGTCAAAGATGAAGATGGCCTGACCGTTGTGGAATATGCGGTGGCTGGTGGGTTGGTGACGGCACTTGTTGTTGGGATATTCACTAGTCTCGGAACTGCAGTGCAGACAAAGATGCAGACTCTTTGCACTGCCATCAAAGGGTCGGCGTGCTAATAGAAATAATCATCCAGCAGGGAGAGGCGGTGATGACCAGAGAGCAGTTGGTTATGACTGTTTTGCTGATGGGGCTGCTGGGTATCGCGGTGGCGAGCGACATTCGTCGCCACCGCATTCCCAACCTCCTGATTCTGGTGGGGCTGGGGTTGGGCTTGGCTGGTCAGGCTTACTCCGCCGGAGTCAGTGGTTTCGGTTATGGGTTGCTGGGGGGGCTGATTGCCTTCGCCATTTTTCTCCCAATGTACGCCTTGGGTGGGATGGCTGCCGGCGATGTCAAGCTGATGGCTATGGTCGGCGCTTTTCTTCCTTTAAACGGCGCGCTCAACGCGGCACTTCTGAGTCTGATTGCCGGATGTCTATGTGGTCTTCTTCTAATTCTAGTGCGTGGCCAATTACCGATGACCTTATCGCGTTACTGGTTGATGTTGAGAGCACAGGCGTATTTCGCGCCGGAGGCTGATGAGGTGGCCGGAAAGCCCTTCCCATACGCCGTGGCAATTCTTCTCGGAACCCTTGTCAGCCTTTTCTGGCAACCGCTGGCCTTTAGCCTAGGAGGCTGAAAATGTACGCACTCAGAGACAGCGGTGCCTGTGACAAGGACGCAGTGCAGAGCCTGGCACCACAACCTCGCACAGTCCGTGAGACTGGACTGGCGGAAAGCTTTCTCGGTGATTTGCTGTGCAAGCACCTGTACGACGCCGGTACGCTGGATCTGTCGCGCCTGGTCGAGCGCCTGGCGCTGACCGGTGCGGTGGTGGAGGAGATACTGGCTTTTCTACGCAAGGATGGCCGCGTTGAAGTACTGGGCCAGGTCGGTGTGCAAACGGGGGGGCAGGTGCTGCGTTACGGCTTGACCGAACGCGGCCGCGGTACCGCCCGTGATGCACTGGCGCGCAGCGGCTACATCGGCGCGGCGCCCTTCCCGGTAAGTGCCTATCGTGACCTGCTCAAGCTGCAGACCATCCACCATGGCCGCATCAGTACGCAGGACATGCACAAGGCCTTTGCGGGCGTAGTGTTGTCGGAGAGCATGCTCGACCAGCTAGGGGTAGCGCTGAACTCCGGACGCGCCATCATGATTTATGGCCCCGCAGGCACCGGCAAGACCTACGTCAGCAGCCGCCTGATCCGCCTGTTCGCCGAAGCCATCTGGGTACCCCATGCCATCGAGATCAACGAGTCGGTCATCGAGGTATACGACCCCCAGGTGCATCAGCGCCTGGAGGAAGAAAGCCAATCTACCAGCCTGTTGCTCAACGAAGGAATCGATCGTCGGCTGGTGCGCTGCAAACGCCCGGTTGTGATCACTGGCGGTGAGTTGGGCATGGAGCAACTGGACGTCCGCTTCGATCCCGGTACCCGTCAGTACCAGGCCTCCTTGCAACTCAAGGCCAGCAACGGCCTGTTCATCATCGACGACATGGGGCGCCAGCGCATGGCCCCGGCCGAACTGTTCAACCGCTGGATCGTGCCGATGGAAGAGAAGCGCGACTTCCTCAACCTGGGTGGCGGGCGCCATTGCGAGCTGCCGTTCGATCTGGTGCTGGTGTTCTCCACCAACCTCAACCCGCTGGAGTTGGCTGACGAAGCCTTCTTGCGGCGGATTGGCTACAAGCTGCAGTTCAGCTACCTGAAAGTCGATGAGTACGAACGCATCTGGCGTCAGGAATGCGAACGTCTGGGCCTGGCTTACGACCCGCTGCTGTTGCGTTACGCGCTACAGGCCCTGTACGAGGCAGAAGGCGTGCCGCTGGTGCCCTGCCACCCTCGCGATCTGCTGAACATGGCACTTGACCGCCAGCGTTACATGGGGGGCGAGGGGCCGGTGTCGGAGCAGGAGCTGAAATGGGCCTGGCAAAGCTACTTCGTGCAGATCGACTTCCTTGGATAAGGAGATGCAGACATGAGTGCCCGTACGCTGACCTTGGTTGCCGTGTCCCTGACCCTGGGGCTTGGCGCCGCCTTGATGGCGAACAACTGGCTCAATGGTCGGCTCAACGCCGCCCCGGATGACAACATGAAGAACGTGGTGGTCGCCACGGTGGAGATCCCGTTCGGGCAGATGATCGAGGCGCAGCAAGTCGCCATCGTGCGCATGCCCAAGGATGCGGTACCTGACGATGCCTTTGACAGCAATGAAAAGGTGGTTGGCAAGATTGCCACTTTTGCATTGTTGCGCGGCGATGTGCTGCGTAGCGCGCGCCTGGCCGAGCACCTGGGTGGCAGTACCCTGGCTTCGTTGATTGCTCCAGACAAGCGCGCCATTTCGGTGCGTGTGGATGACGTGGTCGGGGTGGGCGGGTTCCTGTTGCCGGGTAACCGAGTCGATGTTCTGGCAACCAAGCAAAGCAATGGCGGTAGTAATGACGCTGAGTCCAGAACCATCCTCCAGGACCTCCGGGTATTGGCCGTGGACCAGACTGCGGGGACGGACAAGACCCAGCCGGTGGTGGTACGTGCCGTGACCCTGGAAATGTCGGCCAAAGAGGCCGAGGTGCTGGTCAGGGCGCAATCCGAAGGGAAGTTGCAATTGGCTCTGCGCAACCCGCTGGACGCTCAGAAGCAGGCGCCAGCCGTTGCCGCTGTCGAGCCGGTGAAGGCTGCAACGCCAGCATTCAAACCCCAAACAAGACCGGTGGTAAATCGCAGTAGTGACGGTGGCGCGGTCACCATCATCCGTGGGACTGAAGTTGAAGTAGCGAAAGCACGGTTCTAAAGCAGCTGGCGTCCGAATGGTTAACCTTCGGCAGGAACAAGAATACCTCGCAAGGAGTTGTGCATGAATACTTTGCAGAGACTAGGGATGTACCTGTTGTGCGGGCTGGGTACGCAGCTGCTGTTCGTCGGTGTGACGCAGGCTGCAGAACCAGGATCGGGATACAGCGCCATGCCGGCGGCCAACACCAACATGGTCCAGGTGCCCATCTACAAGTCGCGGACGATCAGTGCTCGTACGCCGGTGAGGAAAATCTCGGTCGGCAACCCGGATATCGCCGATATCCTGATCACCAGCCCGACCCAGCTCTACCTGCTCGGCCGTTCCCTGGGCACTACCAACGTGCTGCTGTGGGACAACAACAACCGCTTGATCGAGACCATGGATGTGGAGGTCGTGCATGACCTCACCGGGCTCAAGACCAAACTGCACCAGTTGCTGCCCGAGGAGAACATCGAAGTGTTCAGCGCCCAGGGCGCGCTGGTACTGCGTGGCCAGGTGCGCAGCGCCGCTGCCATGGACACGGCAATGAAGGTCGCCAAGACCTATGCCGCGCAAACCTCGAGCGTGGTGCAAGGCAAGGGTGAAGCCGCCGAGGCGGCCCCGGCCCAGTCGCTGGAGGTGATCAACCTGCTCAGCGTCGGTGGCAGCCAGCAGGTGATGCTGGAAGTCAAAGTGGCAGAGATGCAGCGCAGCCTGATCAAGAACCTTAACGTGCGCTTCAATGCCCTTGGATCATCCGGCAACTGGAGCGGTGGCGGGTTCAACAATGGTCAAGGACTGGGCCTGACTCCAGGCGGCGGGTCGATCCTTTCGCCAGGTTCGCTGATTGGTGGCGGCAAAGGCTTGTTCGCCCAGTTCCTGTCCGACGATTTCCTCTTCAACGTGGTGCTGGAAGCGTCCAAGGACAATGGTTCGGCCAAGGTACTGGCGGAGCCCACCCTGACCACGCTGACTGGCCAGCAGGCTGAGTTCATTTCTGGTGGCGAGTTTCCGGTGCCAATCACCGAGGATGATGGCATCACCATCGAATACAAGGAATTCGGTGTCGGCGTGAAATTCCTGCCGGTGGTGCTCGACTCCGGGCGTATCAACCTCAACCTGAATGTCTCGGTGAGCGAGCTTTCCAACGCCAACTCGCTGGTACTCGACACGGGCCTCAGCAGCATCCTGGGCGATGGAGTTTCCCAGGTTATTCCGTCGCTGACCAAGCGCAGCGCAGAGTCCACGGTCGAACTGGGCAATGGCCAGACCATTGCCATCGCCGGCTTGATCAGCGAAAACACTCGCGATTTCGTCAGCCGTTTCCCGGGTCTGGGGGACCTGCCGATACTCGGGCACCTGTTCCGCAGCCAATCGTTCATCAACGGTGAAACCGAACTGGTGATCCTGGTGACGCCGCACCTCGCCAAGCCCGTGGATGCCAAGGCGGTGCGCCTGCCCACTGAGAAGTTCGTCGAGCCCAGTGACCTGGACTTCTACCTGCTCGGCAAGACCAAGGGCAGTGAGCCGGGGCGCGCGGTGCCCGTCAGCCTCGGTGTCAGCGGTGGCAACTTTGGCCATGATCTGAACTGATCGGAGAGAACCAGCATGAGAACCATGATCGTGTGTTGCGCGCTGCTGTCGGGGGTGTCCGGTTGCATGTCGTACGACGAGGGGCGCGTCGGCCCGCTGGGTTACAGCGTCTACCAGACCACCTACCAGCAGATTGCCGACAAGCAGGTGGCCGCCAATCCAGGCACCGAGCTGCCTGCCGTCGGCGCCGATGGGCCGTTGCTGGAGAAGGTGATGAATGGTTATCGGGGGGCGACTGGCGATGCGCAGCAGATCGGTCAGCCGATCCAGATCCAAGTCACTGATTCAACTCGCTGATTGAGGGCGTAATCATGACTCCTCGAGCTCAACGGATGTTCACCGCGCCGCGAGGCCAACAGCGGGGGGCAGTGACTGTCATCATCGTGATCGCCTTGTTGGCGATACTGATGATGGCAGCGTTGGTGCTCGATGGCGGTCACATGTTGTTGAACAAGACTCGACTGCAGAATGCCGTGGACGCCGCCGCCCTCAGTGGCGCCAAGACCCTGAGCCAGGTGATGGGCACTGGCAATTCTGCCAGTACCACGCGAGCAGCCGCGCTCTTCACCCTCAACGAAAATGCCAAGGCCGCTGGCAACATGGAGCTGTTGACGGCAATCGGCGGCAACCCTGGCGGATTTGCCGTGGTGGAGTTGGCAGACAATGTCTATGGGCCTTTCTCCTTCCCCGGGCCGGCCAATGCCACCTATGTGCGGGTCTCGGTATCGAACTACTCACTGGCGGGCTTTTTCTGGAGCTTCGCCCAGTCAATCGGTACAGGAACCGTGGGGACCAAAAGTGTGACGGCGATTGCAACCGCCGGGCCGAGCCCCACCAGTCCATGTGATCTTGCGCCGCTGCTGGTGTGTGGGGACCCGACCAAATACAACCCGGACACCGGCATGTTCTGGGGGTATCGCTTTGGTGACCTGGAGGTCTTGAAATCAGCTTCAAAGGACAGCGACCCGATTGGCCCGGGCAATTTTCAGCTGCTCGATTTTGGCTCGGGCGGCAAGGAGGTTGGCGAACTCATGGCTGGCGGCGCCTCGGTTTGCCGAAATGTCGGTGACAACGCCGCTACCAAGCCTGGCAACACGGTTGGTCCTGCTGTGAAAGGCCTGAATACTCGCTTCGGCCAGTATGCCGGGTCGCTCAATAGTTCGGACTATCCGCCAGACCTGGTGACGACCTATAGCAATCCGGTAATGAAGTACAACGACGCAATCACGCCTAACCAAGTGGAGCAGCAGGGCCAAGTCGTCACTTCGAGCAATGGCAACCTGTCTGCTGGCGGCACGCCGCTGTTCGACTACAACGACTATGCCGCGCAGACCGCCGCATGTGTCGCAGGCGGTACGGGTTGCCAGTCGAGTGGAGTTTTCGAGCGACGGATGCTGAAGATCGTGGTAGGCGACTGCTCGGGCAAGAACTCGGGGGCATCATCGATTCCGGTCCTTGGTTTCGGTTGCTTCTATGTGGTGCAGCCTGCCGACAACTCAGGTGGGGATTCGCAGATCTTTGGCCAGTTCGTCAAGCAATGCGAGGGTGACGGCGTGCCTGGGCCTACTCCGCAGGACGATTCCGGCCCGCAGATCATCCAGTTGTACAAAACCTTTATCAATGGCAGTGGCACACCGAGCACCGACTCCTAGGAGCGTGTCATGGAACTTTATCGGTTCAAGCGTGCACAACGTCAGCAAGGGGTGGCAATCGTCGAGTTCACCATCACCCTGCCACTGTTGCTCCTGACCTTGCTGGCTTTCGGCGAATTTGGCCGCATGCTTTACCAGTACAACAGCTTGCTGCAGGGCAGCCGGGATGCCGCACGCTTTGTCGCCAGCCAGGCCTGGAACTCGACCCTTGGCAAGGTCGAAGTGAGCGCCGACCTCGAGTGCATGACCAAGAAAGTGGCGGTGTACGGTGCACCTTCAGCGCCGCCCTGCAGCCTGACCGGGATGCCGGCTGATACTACCGTGCAGGTGGCCAAGGTGGCGGGCACCAACGACCACGTTCAGGTCACCATCAGCGCGGTCTTTTCCCCACTGATCGCCAACGGCATTCCGGCCTTTATCGGAGGCGGCACGGCGCTGAACTTTCCGTTGGTCGCCACCACTGTGATGAGGGCACTGTGATGAAGCGCAGAGGCATGCAGGGCGTTTACGTGGTGGAGTTCGCCATCGTCAGTGCGTTGATGTTCACGCTGCTGTTCGGGGTGCTGGAAATAGGCCGGCTGTACTACACCGTGAATGTGCTGAATGAGTCCGTTCGGCGTGGCGCACGGCTGGCAGCGGTGTGCAATATCAGCGATCCGGTGGTGCTGCGCCGGGCAATATTCAACAGTGCGGGCGACAGCGGAGCCAGTGGCCTGCTGGCCGACCTGGACACTTCGGACCTTACCCTGCGTTATCTGGACAAGAACGGTGCACAGGTCGCCAACCCCGGTGATCTGGTGAACGCCACCGGGTTTGCCGCTGTCCGCTATGTCCAGCTGACGCTGCAGAACTTTCAATTCAGCCTGTTTATTCCAGGTTTTGGGGTGCCCATTACCCTGCCAGTATTCAAGGCGACCTTACCTCGCGAGAGCCTCGGGCGTCATACCGGGGCGGGTGTCGTACCGGAGATCACGCCATGCTGAATCTTAGGGAGAGTTCCGTATCCGCTACTTCCATCAAGCCCGGGATGCGTCTGTTGATCAGCAGTTCCGACGCCTTGGCCTTGCGTCAATTGCAAGAAATCTGTCAGCGCATCTCCGGTCTGGAGGTGAATGTTCGTCAGGTGAGCAATGGGCATTGCGACCCGCTTTACGGGCTCGACCGGATGCCCGATTTCCTGCTGCTGCGCGTTGGCCAGCTGTGGCGTGAGGAACTGGCAGCCTTGTTGCAACGCCCGGCCCATGAGCGCCCCCCACTTTTGGTGTGTGGCCTGCTGGACGATCGGGAAGGCATGCGCCTGGCGATGCAGGCCGGTGCGCGCGATTTTCTGCCGGAGCCTATCGTTGCCACGGAGCTTATCGCTGCCTTGAACCGTATGGTCATGGAAACCCAGACCAACAGCACGGCAACAGGCAAACTGGTCGCGGTGATGAATGCCAAGGGTGGCTCCGGCGGCACGGTGCTGGCCTGCAACCTGGCGCATCAGCTCAGCCTCAAGGGCAACACCCTGTTGCTTGACCTGGACCTGCAGTTTGGCAGCGTGTCGCATCATCTGGATGTGGCGCAGTCGCACAGCCAACTGGACGTGTTGCAGCAGATAAAAGAAATGGATGGTGTTGCACTGCGCGGCTTCTGCAGCCATTTCAGCCCGTCCTTGCATGTGCTTGGCAGCCGCGCCAATGAGCTGTGCCTGCCGCAGGATGTGCAGGCCGAACAGCTCGATGCGCTGCTGCAGCTGGCGCGGGCCAACTATGACTGGGTGGTGACGGACTTGCCGCGGCAGATCGATCACATCACCGCTTCGGTGCTGGAGCAGGCCGACCGGGTGTACGTCGTGGTGCAGCAGAGCGTCAACCACCTGCGCGATGCCAGTTCCCTGGCGCGCATTCTGCGCGATGACCTGGGCGTACGCGGCAATCAGCTGGAGGTGGTGGTCAACCGTTACGACAAGGCGGCACCGGTCAGCCTCAAGGATATCGGCGAGGCGCTGCGTTGCACCAATATCGTGAAACTGCCGAATGACTTCAGCGTCATCAATCAGAGCCAGAACACGGGTGTGCCATTAGGCCTGCAAGCACCTCGCTCCGCGATCACCCAGGCGCTGCGTGGGCTGGCCGAGGAGTTGGTTGGCAAGCAGGTGGACACTGACACGGGACTGTTCAAACGCGCCTTCAAGCGTGTTTTTCGGGGGTGAACCATGCTTAGCGATTTCCGTAACCGTTTGCGCAAACAGGCAGCCACCCCCGAGGCGTTGACGCCGTCGAAGCAGGGTGGAGGCGCGAAGGACCCGGCAGAGGCGCTGATGGCGTGGGAACATTCGGCACCGGATGTTCTGTTTGAAACGAAAAGCCAGGTCACATCGGTGGAAGCCGAGTGGCGGGAGAAGACCTATCAGCAACTGCTCAAGGTCATGGACCTGTCCTTGCTCGACTCGCTCGAGCAGGCCGAGGCCGTGCGGCAGATCCGCGATATCTGCCAGCGTCTGCTCGATGAGCATTCGGCGCCGGTAAGCTCTGCCAGCCGCCAGTTGATCATCAAGCAGATCACCGACGAAGTGCTTGGCCTTGGCCCGCTGGAGCCACTGCTGGCCGACCATACGGTGTCCGACATTCTGGTCAACGGGCATGACTCGGTGTACGTCGAACGGTTCGGCAAGTTGCAGCGCACCGATGTGCGATTTCGCGACGATCAGCACCTGCTGAACATCATTGACCGCATCGTCTCCAGCCTCGGCCGGCGTATCGACGAGTCTTCGCCGTTGGTCGATGCACGCCTCAAGGACGGTTCGCGGGTCAATGCGATCATCCCGCCGCTGGCCATCGACGGGCCAAGTATCTCGATACGCCGCTTTGCGGTGGACCTGCTCAATACCGACAGCCTGATCCAGGCGGGCGCGCTGACGCCGGCCATCGCCTTGCTGCTCAAGGCGATCGTGCGGGGGCGGCTGAACGTGCTGATCTCCGGCGGCACCGGCTGCGGCAAGACCACCATGCTCAATGTGCTGTCCAGTTTCATTCCCCATAACGAGCGCATCGTCACCATCGAGGACTCGGCCGAGCTGCAACTGCAGCAGCCGCATGTGGTGCGCCTGGAAACACGGCCGGCGAACATCGAGGGGCGCGGCGAGGTGGGCCAGCGTGAGTTGGTGCGCAACAGCCTGCGGATGCGCCCCGACCGCATCGTGATCGGTGAGGTGCGCGGCGCCGAGGCGCTGGACATGCTGACGGCGATGAACACTGGTCACGATGGTTCCCTGACTACCATCCACGCCAACACCGCGCGCGATGCGCTGGGCCGGGTCGAGAACATGGTCTTGATGTCTGGCGCTACTTTCCCGATCAAGGCCATGCGCCAGCAGATCGCATCGGCCATCGATGTGGTGATCCAGCTGGAGCGACAGGAAGACGGCAAGCGGCGGTTGGTCAGTGTGCAGGAGATCAACGGCATGGAGGGCGAAATCATCACCATGACCGAGATATTCTCATTCGTTCGCAATGGCCTGGGCGAGCAGGGCCAGGTGCTTGGTGATTTCCGGCCAAGTGGCATGGTCCCAGCGTTTCGCGATTCTTTGGCCAAGCGCGGGATCGAGTTGCCGCTGACGATGTTCAGGCCTGAATGGATGGAGGTTGGTCAGCCATGAGCCAGATACCCGTTGAATACATCCTGATATTTCTAGGCATGGTGTTTGTTGCCGTGTTTCTCCTCAGCCAAGGATTGGTCGTGCCAGTGTTCGGCGAAGCGGGCAAGGTACGCAAACGTATTCGCGGCCGACTGGTGCTCCTGGAGCGGGCAAGCCATCTGCCGAACATGCAGACTGTGCTGCGGCAGAAGTACCTGACCCGCTTGTCGCCGCTGGAGGCGCGGCTCGAGCAGTTACCCTTCATGGCGTCGCTGACGCAAATGATCGAGCAAGCCGGGCATGAGTACCGGGCCTATCGGGTATTTCTGATGGGGCTCGTTCTGGCAGCGGCTGCCGGGATGCTGGCCTGGATGTTCTTTCCTTACTGGTGGTTGGCGCTGGCGGTAGCGTTCGTGGCGTTCTGGTTGCCGCTGCTGAAAATCACCCATGACCGTGGCATGCGTTTCGCCAGATTCGAGGAGGGTTTGCCGGATGCGCTGGAAGCCATGTGCCGGGCATTGCGCGCTGGGCATCCCTTCAATGAAACCCTGCGCCTGGTGGCAGAGGAGCACAAGGGACCGGTGGCGCATGAATTCGGCCTGACCTTCGCCGATATCAACTACGGTAACGATGTGCGCCGGGCCATGCTTGGCCTGCTGGAACGGGTGCCGAGTATGACGGTGATGATGATGGTGACTTCGATCCTCATTCATCGCGAGACTGGCGGCAACCTTACCGAAGTTCTGGAGCGTCTGAGTAGCCTGATCCGGGGGCGTTTTCGCTTTCAACGCAAGGTCAAGACGATGTCGGCCGAAGGGCGAATGTCGGCTTGGGTCCTGGTGGCCGTACCCTTTGTGCTGGCGGCGGGGATCATGCTCACTAGCCCCACGTATTTGCCAACGCTGGTCAACGATCCTTTCGGCCAAAAGCTCATCATGGCGGCTTTTGGCTCCATGCTGGTCGGGATCTTCTGGATTCGCAAGATCATCCGAATCCAGGTTTAAGCAGTTCTCGCAACGGGGGCGTCGGTCATGGATTATTTGCTCGGTTTATTAAGTCGGGTGACGGACAATGAGGCACTGACACGCCTGCTGATCGTCGGTGCGATCGGGGTGAGTACGGTCATTGCGGTGATCACCGTGACGTTACTGGTGCTGGGGTTGCAGAGCCCTCTGCAACGTCGTCTTGCATTAATCAAGCGTGATCACTCCAGCGCTGCGGCCGGGCGGGAGGCGCCAGGCAATCTGCAACTCCTGCTGGAGCGGGTCGGTCGGCGCCTTGGCCCGTCTGAGCAAGGGCAGGCGTCAGCCACCCGAACCCTTTTGACCCACGCGGGTTACGGCTCGGCGTCAGCGGTACAGGTGTACTGGGCGGTTCGTTTGCTGTTGCCGCTGATTCTGGTTGGTATATCGCTGTTGACACTGCCACTGGTACCCAACCTTTCCTCAACCGTGATTATCGCTGTGGTGCTCACAGGGGCTGCAGTCGGATGGTTGCTGCCGGCACTGTATATCGACAAGCGCAAGACGGCTCGGCAGGGTCGGTTGCGTGCGGCCTTTCCAGATGCCCTGGACTTGATGGTGGTGTGCGTAGAATCGGGTCTGGCGTTACCCCATGCAATCGAGCGGGTGGCCGAAGAAATGTCGGTCAGCCAGGCCGAGCTGGCCGAGGAACTGGCGTTGGTCAATGCGCAAATCCGCGCCGGTATTTCCAGTACCGAAGCGCTCAGGCAACTGGCGGACCGGACCGGGCTGGAAGACATCCAAGGCTTGGTCAGCCTGTTGGCCCAAAGCATCCGCTTCGGCACCAGCGTAGCGGCCACCTTGCGAATCTACGCCGAGGAGTTTCGTGACCGGCGCATGCAGGCCGCCGAGGAAATGGGCGCGAAGATCGGAACAAAGCTGGTTTTTCCGCTAATTTTCTGTCTGTGGCCAAGCTTCTTTCTGGTAGCCATCGGCCCGGTGATCATCGGGATACTTAAAACGTTCGGGAATCCATGACATGAACAGGATCAGCTTGCTGTTGACCATGATCGCCGTGCTCTCGGGTTGCCAGAGCACTGGGCCAGACTTGAATGGGGTGCGTTCTGTCTACTCCGCTGGCAATTCGGTGCTCTACCAAGTGCAGTCGCAAAGCAACTCGCCCGACCAGGCGATGCAGATGGCTGCTATGGCTTACCAGGCCGGTGACCTGGACCAGGCGCTGTACCAGTACCTGCGCGTCCTCGAGCTGGCGCCCGAACGTTATGAGGCCCTGGTCTGGGTTGGCCGTATCCACCGCGAACGGGGCAATAACCAGCTTGCCGAGATGGCCTTCACCGAGGTACTGAGCAAGGCACCTGAAAACCCCGATGCCTTGACGGAAATGGGCCTGCTGAACCTGTCCATGCGTAAACATGAGCAGGCCAAGGTGATGCTGTTGAAGGCAGTTGCCGTGGATCAGAAACGCTTCGCCAAGGACCCGGCCAACACCCAGACAGGGGCGGCTGCGCTCAGGGTCGACAGCAAGTCGCCGCTCAAGGCCTACAACGGGCTGGGGGTGCTCGCGGATCTGGCCGACAACTTCGCCGAGGCGCAGACCTACTACCGCCTGGCCGAGCTCATCGATCCGCGTTCGGCGTTGGTGCAGAACAGCCTGGGGTATTCCTACTACATGGCCGGGCAATGGGCCGATGCCGAGCTCCGGTACAAACGTGGTGTGAGCTACGACGGCACCTACAAACCGCTTTGGCGCAACTATGGGTTGCTGCTGGCTCGCATGGGGCGCTATGAGGAGGCGGTGTCTGCCTTCGAACAGGTCGAAAAGCGTGCCGAGGCCAGCAATGATGTCGGCTATGTCTGCCTGGTGGAAGGCAAGCTGGATGTGGCTGAGCAGTTCTTCCGCAGCGCGATCGAGTTGTCGCCGGGGCACTATCCCGTCGCCTGGGAAAACCTGAACAGGGTCCAGCAGATTCGGCAGATCCGCCAGCTGGGCGGCGATGTCGCGATGCCCGAGCCGGTTGCAGTTGGCCCGGCCGTGCAGGTGACAACCGCGTCGGCGCCTTGATGGGGCGAGTGGTTAAGCGGGCAAGCCCTGATGCCTGACAGATAGCGTAAACGGGGCTGCTACGCAGCCCATCGCCGGCAAGCCGGCTCCCACAGGTACCGCGCAGAATTCAGGAGTTGCGCGAACCCTGTGGGAGCGGGCAAGCCCTGATGCCTGTCAGATAGCGTAAACGGGGCTGCTACGCAGCCCATCGCCGGCAAGCCAGCTCCCACAGGTACCGCGCAGAATTCAGGAGCTGCGCGATCCCTGTGGGAGCGGGCAAGCCCTGATGCCTGTCAGATAGCGTAAACGGGGCTGCTACGCAGCCCATCGCCGGCAAGCTGAACTGGCCTAATGATCCCGGACACCTCTTAAGGGCGATATGATTCGCCCAATCAGGAGGTTCCATGCAAGAACGAAAGACCTACACCCGCGAGTTCAAGCAACGTGCTGCCAGCATGGTCCTTGATGACCACTGCTCGATTCCCGACGTCTGCGCTTCAATGGACGTCGGCCCTACAGCCCTGCGCCGCTGGGTTGATCAGGTACGTAAAGAGCGACAGAAGGGCCAGCCAGTAGCCGGTACCAAAGCGATCAGCGACGAACAACGAGAGCTCCAGCAGCTGCGAGCCAAGATCAAGCGCCTGGAGACCGAGGCTGAAATCTTAAAAAAGGCTACGGCTCTCTTGATGTCGGATCCCGATCGTTTTTCCTGATTGAGGAACTGAGAGAGTCAGGCTCGTATCCGACCAGCCTTCTTTGCAGTGCGCTGAGCGTATCCCGTAGCGCGTTTTATGACTGGCTTCGCCGTCGTTCAACACCGAATACCGAGCGTGACGAACTCAGAGAGAAAGTAGTTCAGCTGCACGTCGAAAGCAGGGGGAGCGCGGGCGCGAGAATGATCTCTGAGTACCTGAAGGCCCAGCAGTTCAAGGTGGGACGGTATCTGGCCGGAAAACTCATGGAGGAGGCAAATCTGGAAAGCAAGCAGCGTCGTCCGCATCGGAATCGCTCCAAAGGCGTTGAAGCGTTTGTGGCCAAGAACCTGCTCGAACGTAACTTTGAGCCAACAGCAATTAACCAGGTCTGGTGCGGTGATGTGACCAGTTTGATGGTCGGGAAGCGCTGGTATCACCTGGCAGTAGTGATTGACTTGTTTGCGCGTCGGATCGTTGGCTGGGCGTTTTCCCTGATCAACGACGCCAACTTGGTTAGCAAGGCGCTGAGGATGGCAGTAGGGGTTAGGGGCAAGCATGCAGGCTTGATGTTTCACTCGGATCAAGGCTGCCAGTACACCAGCCAGCGCTTCCAGTCCGAGCTGCTTGAGCATGGTATAACGCAGAGCATGAGTCGCAGGGGACAATGCTGGGACAACGCACCAACAGAGCGTTTCTTTGGGACGCTCAAGTCAGAATGGGTGCCGCCCAAGGGCTACAAGGAAATTGAAGAAGCCAAGCAGGATATGACCAGCTTCTTCATGCGATACAACCGAATCAGGCTCCACAGCCACAACGACTACCTGTCACCAATAGCTATGGAGCAGCAGGCGGCTCGATCACCGTAACCGGTGTCCGGAAAAACTTGACCAGAACAAGCCGGCTCCCACAGGTACCGCGCAGAATTCAGGAGTTGCGCGAACCCTGTGGGAGCTGGCAAGCCCTGATGCCTGACAGATAGCGTAAACGGGGCTGCCTTGCAGCCCATCGCCGGCAAGCCAGCTCCCACAGGCACCGCGCAGAATCAGGAGTTGCGCGATCCCTGTGGGAGCTGGCTTGCCGGCGATGGGCCGCAAAGCGGCCCCCAATTGGTCCACTTCACCTGTGGGTGAGCGGTGCTTCAATAGCCAACGCTGCTTGCCCCAACGGATGCGTACTGGCATCGAAGAAATGCAGCACGGTCCCGGGCATATCCCCGAACCTGTCGACAAAATGCTGCTTCTGGTTGATCACCGATGCCTCGCTCAACGGCCTTATGGCAATCGACAGATGCATCGGTCGGGCCTGTCGGATGGCTTCGAGCAGATGCTGGTCACTGCTGTCCAGGTGCAGCCCGAACAGGCATAGCCCCTGGCTTTCCCGCGCCAGTTGCCCCAGGCACCAGCCCAGGTAGTCAGAGTTGCGGATGGCGCGCAGTTTCTCGTCGCTGCGGTCTTCGTTGATGAACAGCGGCACTTCGCCCGGGATGTTCACGGCAAAACCATCGAGCAGTTCGGCGCTGTCGGCGCTGCGTTGGCAGGTGGTGCCGTCGGGCAGCTTGAGCAGGTGCAGGCCGCCATGCAGATGCAGCACCCGCGTGCCTTCGCCGTTGGTGCGGCGCACGTCGAAGAAGCCTTGCTCGTCGAACAGTTCGGCGAAGCCGTGCGGGGCGTGTTGCACGGCCCACGGTAGCAGCAGGTCGTAGTTGCTGGTGTAGACGCTGCGGTAGCCGCGCAGGGCCTGGTTGAGGGTTGCCAGGGTCGTGGCCGGCATGAGTGGCCACGGCAGGTGCACCGTGCGTACGGCGTGTATCAGCGCTTCCTTGATCGAGTAGTAGCGGTTCAGCGGCGCGGTGGAGTTGATGGCCAGCGCGGCGTTGGTTCGCACGGTGGTGTTGAGGGCGCTGAGCACCGGCTCGAACAGTTCCGTACCCAGCGACTTGAAGAGTGCCTGGTCGCTCACGGCCAGGCCTTTCTTGCGGCCGGCACGTTGCGCTTCCTCGAACAGCGAGAAGTAGCCGAACGGCTTCCACAGCACGCGGCTGGCGCCGTTGCCCAGCAGCAGGGCGTCGCAAGGGTGGTGGGTGGCGAGTTCCGGCCAGGGGGTGAGGGTGGCGTCTAGTGCGGGCATGCTGGGGTCCGTTGGGTGGAGCGGGAACGGGGGCGACTTTAGCATGTCATGCAAGGTGTGCGAGGGTTGTATCCAGGCAAGGGCCTTGTGTCGGCAATGCCGGCCCCTTCGCGGGCACGCCCGCTCCCACAGGAATTACACTGCCCATGAATTCAATGCAGTACCTGTGGGAGCGGGCGTGCCCGCGAAGGGGCCAGAACAGGCAGCGCAAGGTTCACAGGACGATAAAGGACTTATCCATGCGCAATCCCATGTTCAGTTTCTTGGCTCTGACCGCTTTGTTCACTGTATCGGCCGCTTCCGCCAGCAATGGCAAGGCCCTGGCCACCGCCCACGGCATTGCGCACCCGGCGGTGATCGCCCACCGCGGCGCCTCGTACGATGCCCCGGAATCCACCACCCCTGCATACCTGCTGGCCCGCGACCAGGGCGCCGACTACCTGGAACTCGACCTGCAACGCAGCAGTGACGGCGTGCTGGTGGTGGTCCATGACGATGTGCTGTCGCGTACCAGCGATGTCGCCGAGCGCTTCCCAGAGCGAAAGGACAGCCCGGTCAGCGCCTTCACGCTCGCCGAGCTGAAGTCGCTGGATGCTGGCAGCTGGTTCAACCAGGCCTACCCGGCGCGCGCCCGGGCCTCTTTCCGCAAACTGCCGATCCTCACCCTGGACGAGGTCATCGACATCGCCGAAGGCAACCCCGAGCGGCACCCCGGGTTGTACATCGAGACCAAGGTCCCCAAGCAGTTCCCGGGTATCGAGCAGGACCTGAAGGCGCGCCTCGCAGCCCGCGGCTGGCTCGACCGGCCAGGCCGTGTGGTGTTGCAGACCTTCGACCGCAACAGCCTGGCGTTGCTGCACGAGGCCATGCCGCAGGTGCCGAAGGTACTCCTGCTGTGGGTGGGGACAAAAACCATCGAGCCCGCTTCCGGGCAGGATTTCGCTGACTCGGGTGAAACCGACAAGGCCGTGTTCTATGCCCGTCAGCAGCCGAAGGACCAGGCAGAATTCCTGCGCTGGCTCGATCAGGCCAGGCAGGGCGGTGCGGTCGGTACGGGGCCTTCTGCCATGCGCACTCATCTGGGCGAACAGAGCTATGCCGACCTGATCCAGCCCTGGATGAACCAGGCCAGCCAGGCGCGGGATTTGCTGGTGCATGCGTACACCCTCGACGAACCGGTGGACTTCGACAAGGCGATGAAGGCGGGTGTCGACGGGATCTTTACCAACCGCACGGGGGCGTTGCTACGGTTCTATCAGCGTCCGGCGGAGCCAGAGGTTGTGATGCTGGAGAGGTTGGGATACTGAATGGTTGCAGGCGGACGGTTTGTAGCGGCCAAAGCGCTGAACAGTCGGTCACAGGTGATCATGCTGGTCAGGCGGGCCTATGTCAGTGAGCAAGGGCCTTCAGTACATGATCTGGATCGTTGCGTATCGCACGTAACAATGCCTTGGCTGGCCCGGTCGGTTCTCGTCGGCCTTGTTCCCAATTTCTCAGCGTGGCGACCTGAACATCGATCATCTCGGCAAAGCGTACTTGTGAAAGCCCTGTTGCCCTGCGGATGCTTCGTACCTGAAGAGCATCGATTGCGAATTCGCGAGACGGCGCGCACTTGCCCTGGACGATGTCTTCCATCTGTTGAACGCTCTCCATCAGTTCGTCAAAAAAGCGGTTCATGCATGCCTCCAGTGTTCAATGATGGACTTCAATGCCTTGCGCTGCTCGCTGGACAGATCGGGCTGCTCATTTTTGCCGTAGATGTAGAGCATGGCTATCTGTGATCTGGATATGAAGTGGTAGTAGATAACCCTGGCACCACCGCGTTTTCCATGCCCGTTAGCGGGCACTCGTATTTTGCGTAGGCCACCGGTTCCCTCAATCAGGTCTCCTGCCTCAGGTGAAGCCATGAGCCTGACTTGCAGCAAGCGATAGGTGTCATCATCAAGGAGTTCTCTGACTCGTTTGGTGAACAAGGTTGTTTCAGTGAAAAGCATAGCAGAGTGTACGCCATTGGCGTAGCTGCCGGTTATCCAGCGCTACAGATAAGGGAGTGCCCGGCCGTGTTTTCAGAGCGGGAAAACGAGGCTAGCGAACAAGGTTGTCGCTAGCCCATCATCCCTTTCCGAATGCCGAGTAGTCCTTTCCTCTGTAGGAGGCAAATTTGTGGCATCAACTCGCCATCAGCCTTGTTCGGTCACCTTCACAATACGACTCCTGTTGCGCCAAACCCGATAGGCGCGAATGCCCGCCCGCACCGAGCCGAACAGCAGTTTGTCTTCCATCTCGCGGGCCATCCCCGAGCGCACCAGCATGCGCAGGAAGGTGCCGCGGGCGCGGGCGATGGCGAAGAAGATGCCCTGGGCGGCCAGGGTGTCGCGCACTTCGCGCAGGGCGGCGATACCGCTGACGTCGATGCTGGTTACCGCTTCGGCATCGAACAGCACGGCCTTGGGCTGGTCCTGGCTCTGCACCGCCTCGAGCAGGCGCATCTTGAAGTAGTCGGCGTTGAAGAACAGGATCGCGTCGTCGAAGCGGTACACCACCAGGCCTGGCACGGTGCGGGCATCCTTGTGTTTGCGGATGTCCACCTGGCCTTCGGTGCCCGGCAGCCAGCCCAGCACCGCGTCGGTGGGCTGATAGATGCTGTACAGCAGGCGCAGGATTGCCAGGGTCACGGCAAACACGATACCGGGCAGCACACCCAGGCTCAGAACGCCGACCGTGGTCAGCAGGCACAGCCAGAACTCGAAGCGGCTCAGGCGGCGAATGTGCCCCAGCGACTTGATGTCTATAAGCCCCCAGCCGGCCATCAGCAGCACGGCGCCCAGCGCGGCCTGCGGGATCCACGCCATCGGCGCGGTGAAGAACAGCAGGATCAGGGCGATGACCAGCGCGGCGATGATGCCCACCAGCTGGCTCTTGCCACCGACCATGTCGTTGACCGCCGTGCGCGAGTCTGCGCCGCTGATGGCAAAGCCCTGGGAAACACCGGCAGCCAGGTTGCTTACGCCCAGGGCGACGAATTCGTGGTTGGCGTTGATCGCGTAGCCGTGCCGGGCGGCAAAGCTGCGTGCGGTGAGCATGGCGCTGCAGAAGCTGACGGTGGCGATACCCAGGGCGTCGCGCAGCAGGCTTTTCATTTCTGCCAGGTTACTGTGTGGCCAGGCCAGCTGCGGGATGCCGGCAGGCACCGGGCCGAGAATGGCAACGCCGAAGCGGTCGAGGCCGAACAGGCCGACCAGCAGCATGAACAGCGCCACTACCGTCAGCGCCGCGGGCAGGCGGGGGTAGCGCCGTGGCAGCCAGATCAGCAGGCCCAGTGCGGCGAGGCCGATCAGCAGCGTCACCCAGTGGATTTCGCCCAGGCGCTGGAAGAAGTTGATCAGGCTGAGGATGAAGCCGTCACCCTCGATCTTGAACCCCACCACCTTGGACAACTGCCCGGCGATCAGGCTCAGGCCGATACCGTTGAGATAGCCGATCAGGATCGGCCGCGAGAAGAAGCTGGCGATGAACCCGGCCCGGGCCACCCCGGCCGCGATCAGCATTACCCCGACCAGCAAGGTGACGATCACCGACAGTTCGGCAATCCGGTGCGGCTCGCCCATGGCCAACGGCGCCACGGCGCCGGCGATCATTGCGCAGGTGGCGGCGTCCGGGCCGACCATCAGCTGGCGCGAGCTGCCGATCAGGGCGTAGACCATCATCGGCAGCACACAGGCGTACAGGCCGTACTGCGGCGGCAGGCCGACGATCTGCGCGTAGGCGATGGCTATGGGAATCTGGATCGCTGCCACCGAGAGGCCGGCCTGCAGGTCGGCGTGGAACCACTCGCGGCGGTAGTGCAGCAGGTTGGCAAGGCCCGGTAGCCAGCGGGAGAGAAACATGCGTCGTCCTTTCGAAATGCTTCACGAATCCATCCACGCATTGAAGCGGATCGGCAGGCAAATGGCCATGGGGCAGGTCAAAGGGAGGCGGAGAAACGAAAAAAGGAGCCTGGGCTCCTTTTGACAGCGGTGACGTTGCGGGAACGCCATGCGGGAATGCGATGTGGAGCGGGTAGAGGGAATCGAACCCTCAACTAAAGCTTGGGAAGCTTTCGTTTTGCCACTAAACTATACCCGCGTTTGCGCAGCACTTTTTACCAGAACCCTCAACGAATTAGAAGCCCAAGTTATAAAAAAGCTTGTCGGCGCCCCCTGGCTTGCGGGTCTCATCCACAGGACGCCGAGCTGCTCAGATGGCCAATGCATGCTGCCCCTGTTTTACAGGCTGGTAACGGTGACGAGGTTCACGCATGGTTGGCTTCAGGAACCCCAGCATGACGCTGCGGGTGTCCTCGCAAGCGGTCTTGTTTTCCATGTCCAGGAAGTGGCCTGCGTCGCGGATCACGCTGAAGTGGCTGCGGCCCACGTGCTTGCTGAACTGCCGCGCATCTTCGACCGTGGTGTACTCGTCGCGGTCGCCGTTGATGAACAGCACCGGGATGTCGATATTGCGTGCACCATCCAGCGCCCGCTCCAGGTCATGTTGCAGCACCTCGTTGATGTGGAAGTGCATCTGCGCGTACTCGTGGCTGTCCAGGCTGCTGACGTGGCGGTAGTTGAAGCGCTTGAACAGTGACGGCAGGTGCTTGCCGATGGTGTCGTTGACCAGGTTGCCGACCTGATAGCGGTCGCAGGCGGCCAGGTACTGGCAACCACGGTCCAGGTAGTCGCGCATCGGTTCGTTGATCACCGGCGAGAAAGAACTCACTACAGCCTTCTTCACACCCCGCGGCTGGTGCGCCAGCGCCAGCAGCGTACTTGCGCCACCCCACGAGAACGACATCACGTGGTCTGCCTGGAAGTGCTCGATCAGCTCGAGGAGGATATGCGCTTCGGTCTCCTTGCTGATAAGGCGTTCCTGGCGATTGTGCGGCTTGGATTTGCCCGCGTATGGCTGGTCGAACAGTACTACGTTGAACTGCGGGTGCAGGTTACGTACCGTCTGGGCGAACGAGGCCGTGGTGGCCAGCGAGCCATTGATCAAAATGATCGTATTCTCGGCCGCATCCGCGCGATAGAACTCCGTGTAAACCCGATACTGACCTTGGATATCAAGTACAGCGATTTCTGGCCTCATGTCATCGACTCCTGGCGCAAAAAGGGTATTCGCGTCACCTAGGGTGCACGTTCTTTATGACAGGTAGGCATTTGCCTGAAGAGAAACCGGGGGGCCCTGTGTCGATCCTTGGCACGTGCGTCGACGGTATTGTTTTTGGTGGGCAATTTGCCGTGCCCCAAGGCATCGAGGCCCTGGGTGGCCGGCAAAAGGTGTCTTCGACTGCGGGCGTGACTTGGTAGTCACATGCAGACTGACGATTTGGATTCAAGCAGTGGGTCGGGGATCCCGCAAGTGCCGTTCGGGGGAAAATGTGACTTTTGTCGCTGAGCGGTCGTATGACGACCCTGATCTGTCTGTTCCGGCCTCTTCGCGGGCTCGCCCGCTCCCACAGGTACACCACAGGTCTCCGGGCTGGTGTGATCCCTGTGGGAGCGGGCGAGCCCGCGAAGAGGCCGGAACAGCCAACCTAGACCGTCGCTATTTCATCCGCCGTCAGCTCACGAAACGCCCCTGGCGCCAACCCCGGGTCCAGCCGGATCGCCCCCATGCTCTCCCGATGCAACCCCACCACCTTGTTGTCG
Source organism: Pseudomonas sp. B8(2017) (assembly GCF_002113575.1). Classification (NCBI taxonomy): domain Bacteria; kingdom Pseudomonadati; phylum Pseudomonadota; class Gammaproteobacteria; order Pseudomonadales; family Pseudomonadaceae; genus Pseudomonas; species Pseudomonas sp. B8(2017). Next base: position 70,966 of record NZ_NEIO01000021.1, read on the forward strand.
AAATGGCCGAACATGCGCTTCACCTGGTGATAGCGTCCTTCGACGATCGACAGCCGTGCCTGGCGCGGCCCAAGGATGTCCAGCTGGGCGGGCAAGGTGGTGAGGTCTTCGAAGGCGAAGTAGAAGCCCTCGAGGAACTTGGCCACATAGTGCTCGCCAATCTCGTCCTCGGTTTGCACCAGGTAGTGCTTGGGCAGCTTGGTCGCGGGCTGGGTAAGCCGGCGTGACCATTGGCCATCGTTGGTCAGGATCATCAAGCCCGTGGTGTTGAAGTCCAGCCGCCCGGCAATGTGCAGGTCCTCACGCAAACCGGCTGGCAGCAGGTCGAGCACAGTGCGGTGTTGCGGGTCCTGGGTGGCGCTGACGCAGCCAGCGGGCTTGTGCAGCATCAGGTAGCGCGCCGGGCGGCCAGCCTGCAGCAGCTGGTCGTCCAGCTCCACGCGGCTGAACTCGCGCACCTCGGCCAGCGGGTCGCTGACCACCTGGCCATCCACCCGCACACGGCGTTGCGCGAGCATCAGGCGGACTTGCTGGCGGTTGTGGCTGGGCAGGTTGGCGAGGAAACGGTCGAGGCGCATGGCAAACGGTCAGTCGGAAGCGGGGGAGCGAAGTTGTTCTTCGACGGCGGCGCAGCGCGGGCACAGGCAGGCTTTGTCGCGCAGCTCGGGGGGCAGGGCCTCGAGCACGGCAGGGTCGATGGTCACGCTGTAACACCAGCAGGCCTGGGTGGCCCGGCGCGGGTCGGCCAGGCTGCACTGGTTGAGGGCGCCACAAGCGGGGCAGTGCTGGTTGTCGGGCATGGCTGCCGCTCACCTGTATCAAATTGTTGCAGAAATGGCACTGCACCTTGGCGGCACTGTCTTATTCAATGTCGATGATCGCATTTCGCATCGATGCTCGCCAGCGCCGCTGTTCGGGCACTCCAGCGGTCCAGGAGGCCGCCATGTCCTATCGAATCCTGTTGATCGCCCTGCTGGGGCTGATGACTTCCGCCTGCGTTCCGTACTACGAGAGCGGGGGCTATTACCGGTCGGACCACTACTACTCCGACCGTTATGTATCACCGGATTATTACCGCTATGACCGCTATTACGTAACGCCGCAACAGCGCTATTACTACCAGCCGGCGCCGCGTTACTACTACCGCTCGGCGCCTGCGCCTCACTACCGGTCTCACCCACAGCCGGGGATGAAGCAGTGGTATGGCAACCCTCGCAATGACTATGGCAACCGCCAGCGGTATGACTATGGGCGCGACCGGGACCGTCATGATTATCGCGGTGGCAGCCAGCGCTACCAGCAGCATGACCGTTGGCACTCCAACGGGCGGGGGGATGGTGACCGGCGCGGGGACGGGCGGCGTGGGCACGGGCAAGGGGGGAACTGGCAGCGGTAGATGAATTGAAAATCGGGGGCGCGGTGCGCCCCTTTCGCGACGCAAGGCCGCTCCCACAGGGGACCGCGATCCGTTTGTAGGAGCGGCCTTGTGTCGCGATGGGCTGCAAGGCAGCCCCAACTTCTCGAAGCTACCCGAGATCCGCCAGCGGATGCCGCCCCTCCCACACCTTGGCAAAATGCGCCTCCACCACCGCCGCCGGCACTTGCGCCACATCGGGCCAGTGCCAGTGCGGCTGGTTGTCCTTGTCCAGCAAGCGCGCACGCACGCCTTCGCTGAATTCCGGGTGGCGGCAGCAGTTCAGGCTCATGCTGTACTCCATCTGAAACACCTGCGCCAACGACAGGTGCCGTGCCCGGCGGATCTGTTCCCACACCAGGTGTGCGGTCAGCGGGCAACCTTCATGCAACCGTTGGCCGGCATCTGCCAGCAGCGGGTCGTCGTGGTGCTTGAGCCCCTCCAGCGCACGCCAGGCGGCGGCTGCGTCGGCCACATCGAGCAACTGATCGATCACCTGTCGTCGCGGCAGCCACTGGGCCTCGGGCAACTCGGCGCAGGCGCGGTGCTGTTCGGCCTTGAGAAGGCTGTTCAGTTGCAGGGCAGTTTGTTCCTGCCAGTTCAGTTGCAGCAGTTCTTCGATCAGCGCCTCTTGCTGGTACTCACCCAGAAAGCGGTCGGCCAGGCCCAGGTCCAAGGCGTCATGAGCATTGATCGGCGCGCCTGTCAGGCCGAGGAACAACCCCAGCTTGCCCGGCAGGCGGGCAAGGAACCAGCTGGCGCCCACGTCCGGGTACAGGCCGATGCTGATTTCCGGCATGGCCAGCCGACTGCTGGGGGTGACGATACGTACATTGGCGCCCTGCAGCAGGCCCATGCCGCCGCCCAGCACATGCCCGTGCCCCCAGCACAGCAGCGGCTTGGGATAGGTGTGCAGGGCAAAGTCCAGGCGATATTCGGCGGCGAAGAAGGTGGCGGCCAGCGGGGGTACGCTGCCGGGGTGGTCGCGGCAGGCTTGCACCAGCGCACGCACATCACCGCCGGCACAGAAAGCCTTGGCACCGTTGCCGCGCAGCAGCACGCAAACGATCCCTGGGTCGCGAGCCCAGGCGTGCAACTGTTCACCCAATACCTCGATCATCGGCAGGTTCAGGGCATTGAGCGCCTTGGGCGCATCCAGGGTGGCGATGCCGATGCGGGCGCCATCGGCGCCGGTGAGTACCTCGCAATGAATGGTCATGGACTACCTCGCGCAAGTCATCGGACAAGTATGGCTTGCCTGGCCGAACATGCCGGTCGTCGGTCGGATCGTTTGACAAGCGGGAAGGGCTTACCTAGTGTCGCGCCATTGTTTATGGAAGGCCCCATGACTGACGACGATCGCATCAAACTCGAACCCAGCTGGAAGGCTGCCTTGCGCGCCGAATTCGACCAGCCCTACATGCATCAGCTGCGCGAGTTCCTGCGCGGCGAGTACGCCGCCGGCAAAGAGATCTACCCGCCAGGGCCGTTGATCTTCAATGCGCTCAACTCGACGCCGCTGGACCAGGTGAAGGTAGTCATCCTCGGCCAGGACCCGTACCACGGGCCGGGCCAGGCGCATGGCCTGTGCTTCTCGGTGCAGCCGGGCGTGGCCACGCCACCGTCGCTGGTCAACATCTACAAGGAGCTGCAGCGCGACCTGAACATCCCGATTGCCAACCATGGCTACCTGCAGAGCTGGGCCGAGCAGGGCGTGCTGTTGCTCAACACGACCATGACCGTGGAGCGCGCCAATGCCGCGTCGCATGCCAAGAAGGGCTGGGAGTTCTTTACCGACCGGGTCATCCAGGTGGTCAGCGAGCAGTGCCCGAACGTGGTGTTCCTGCTGTGGGGCTCGCATGCGCAAAGCAAGCAGAAGCTGATCGACGGGACCAAGCACCTGGTGCTGAAATCGGTGCATCCATCGCCGTTGTCGGCTTACCGTGGGTTCCTGGGGTGCGGGCATTTCAGCCGGGCCAACAGTTTCCTCGAGCAGCGCGGGCTGGCGCCGATCAACTGGGCATTGCCACCGCTCTGATCACCTGAAAGAACGCGTCGCCTGCTTCGCGGGCTTGCCCGCTCCCACAGGGATAGCACCTGCCTTGAGGGCGGTGCAGTACCTGTGGGAGCGGGCAAGCCCGCGAAGCAGGCGACGCGATTATTCCGAGTTGGTGTTCCACACCCGGAACAACGGCTCTGCCAGAAACAGCACGAACAACAAGCGCATCACCTGCAGCGCCGTCACCAGCGGCACCGACAGTTGCAGGGTCTCTGCCGTCAGGCTCATCTCGGCAATTCCGCCCGGCATCATCCCCAATGTCAGCGAACGCAGGTCCAGCGCGGTCATCACGCTCAATACCCAAGCGGCGCTGCCGGCAATCGCCATGCACAACGCCGTGGCCACCAGGGTACGCCCCAGGAACGACGGTGCGCGGCGGAAGAACGCGCGGTTGAAGTGGCAGGCCAGGCCACTGCCGATCAACCACTGGCCGATCTGGCTGGCGCCATTGGGCAGGGTTATCTGCAGGTTGCCCGCCAGGCTCACGGTGGCTGCCACCAGCAATGGCCCGAACAGCCACGGGTTGGGCTGGCGCAAGCGCTGCCAGAGCAGGGCGACGGCAACGCCCAGCGGCGCAATCAGCGCCAGCCAGCCCCAGCTCACACTTCCGGTGTGATTCAGCGGTACTCCGTCACCCAGCAGGAACTTGAACAGCGCCGGCACGCACAGTACCACCGCCAGCACGCGCAGGCTCTGCGCCGCCGCTACCTGGCTGAGCACCGCGCCGTTGCGCGCGCCAAGGTTGACCATCTCCCCCGAACCGCCCGGCATGCTGGCGAAGAACGCCGTGGCACGGTCTTCACCGGTGCGCCGCAACAGCCATACGCTGATCACGCTGGACAGGGTGGTGAACAGCGCGCCGAAAAAGATCAGCGCGAAATGGCTGGCCACCTGCTCGATCACCGCCGGGGTGAAGTGCAGGCCGATACCGATGCCGATGATCCACTGCCCGCATTTGCGACCATTGGGGATTTCCGGCAGCTGCCAGGGTGTCAGGCAGCGCACCAGGATGATCGCCAGCAACGAGCCGACCATCCACGGCAAAGGCCAGCCGACCTTGCTGGCGGCAAAACCGCCAGCGAGGCCGACCAGCCCGGTCGCGACAAACAACGGCAACGAGCGATCAGGCATCGGCCATCGCCCGGCGCTGCTGGCTGCGTTTGCGCCAGATGCGCAGCAGCGGCAGGGTCAGCATGCAAATGGTCAGTACCCATACCGACATGCTGATCGGGCTCGACCAGAGGATGCCCAGTTCGCCGTTGGAGATCGACAGCGCCCGACGCAGGTTCTGTTCCATCAGCCCGCCGAGGATGAAGCCGAGCAGGATCGGCGAAAGCGGGAAGTCCAGCTTGCGCAGGATATAGCCCATGATGCCGATGCCGACCATCAGGAACAGGTCGAAGGTGGTGGCATGCACGGCGTACACCCCGATCCCCGTGATGATGGCGATCACCGGCACCAGCGCCCAGTTCGGCACGGCGAGGATGCGGGTGAAGATGCGGATCATCGGGATGTTGAGGATCACCAGCATGATGTTGGCGATGAACAGCGAGGCGATCAGGCCCCAGACGATGTCTGGCTGCTGTTCGAACAGCAGTGGGCCCGGGGTGATGTTGTACAAGGTCAGCGCACCGATCATCACCGCGGTGGTGCCCGAGCCGGGTACGCCCAGGGTCAGCATCGGTACCAGTGCGCCACAGCAGGAGGCGCCGATGGCGGTTTCCGGGGCGGCCAGGCCGCGGGCGTCGCCCTTGCCGAACTTGCCCTTGTCACCTGCCAGGCGTTTTTCGGTCATGTAGGCCACGGCGCTGGCCAGTGTCGCACCGGCGCCAGGCAGCACACCCATGATGAAACCCAGCAGGCCGCAGCGGATGTTGACCACGAACACCGAGGCCGCTTCCTTGAAGTTGAACAGCATGCGCCCGGTGGCCTTGACTGCCTGGTGGCCATGGTGGGTCTTTTCCAGCAGCAGGAGGATTTCGCTGATGGAGAACAGGCCCAGCACTAGCACCACGAACTGGATGCCGTCGGCCAGATGCACGCTGTCGCCGGTGAAGCGGTACACGCCACTGTTGGCGTCGATGCCGACTGCCGACAGGAACAGGCCGATCAGTGCGGCAATGAAGGTTTTCAGCGGCTTGTCGCCGGCCATGCCACCGAGGGCGACGATGGCGAACACCATCAGCACGAAGTACTCCGCCGGGCCGAAGGCGATTGCCCATTTCGCCAGCAGCGGGGCGAACAGCACCATGCCGCAGGTGGCGATCAGCGCACCGATGAACGAACTCCAGGCCGACAGCGACAGCGCTACGCCAGCCAGGCCATTGCGGGCCATCGGGTAGCCATCGAGGGTGGTCATCACGGTCGAGGCTTCGCCGGGGATGTTCAGCAGGATCGAACTTATGCGCCCCCCGTACTCGCAGCCCAGGTACACCGCCGCCAGCAGGATCAGCGCCGACTCCGGCGGCAGGCCGAGGGCGAAGGCGATGGGGATCAGCAAGGCCACGCCGTTGATCGGGCCCAGGCCCGGCAGCAGGCCGACCACGGTGCCGATCAGCGTGCCGGAGAGGGCGGTGACCAGGTTGTAGGGGGACAGGGCGACGCCGAAGCCCTGGCCCAGGTAGCTCAAGGTATCCATGTGTCAGTTCTCCAGTACGCTCAGCAGGCCAAGGGGCAGGGGCACGTCCATCACGCGGTCGAACAGCCAGTAGAGGAACAGGCTCATGCCCACCACCACGATGGCGCTGTGCAGCCAGCGGCCGCCGTACAGGCGGGCCATGGGCACGCCAACCAGGATGGCGCTTAGGATGAAGCCCAAGGCTTCGAAGGTGCTGGCGAAAACGATCAGCAGGCCGACGCAGGCGGTGATCTTGATCAGGGTTTCGCGGTCCAGCTCTGGTTCGTCGTCCTTGCGCACGATGGGCGTGGGGCGGAACACCAGGTACAGCAGGCCCAGGCAAAGCAGGCCGAGCATCAACAGCGGGTAGGCGCGCGGGCCCACCGGTTCATAGGAAAACGCCGCCTGGTAAGGCCAGGCCATCACGGCCAGGGCGGCGCACACCGCCAGCAGGGCCAGGGCGAAGATGCGTTGCAGGATCATCAGAGAGTCCTCATTGAGCACGGACTCTGTGGGAGCGGGCGTGCCCGCGAACACCGGCAACGCCGGTGCCAGGCACCGCGGTGTCTTCTTCGCGGGCACGCCCGCTCCCACAGGGATCAGTGAAAGATCGTGGGTGGCTTACTGGATCAGGCCAAACTCCCTGGCCAGTGCCTTGTAGTCAGCCACTTGCTTCTTCACATAGCCGTCCAGCTCTGCACCGGTCATGGCGAAGGGGAACAGTTCGCGCTGGTCACGCAGCTTGGCGAAGTCTTCCGAGGCCAGCATCTTGTCGAATGACTGTTTCCACCAGGCGTAGTCCTCGTCGCTCACCTTTGGCCCCAGGTAGAAACCGCGTACCACCGGCCAGACGATGTCGTAGCCCTGCTCCTTGGCGGTGGGGATGTCTTTCATCTCGGGCTCGTCCAGGCGGTTTTCCGAGAACACCGCGAGGATGCGCATGTTGCCGCTCTGAATGTGCGGCATGGAGTCGGAGATGTCGGTCGAGCCTACCTGGATATGCCCGCCCAGCAACGCCGTGGCGATTTCGCCGCCGCCTTCCAGGGCCACGTAGCGCAGGTCACGCGGGTTGATGCCGGCGGCCTTGGCGATTAGGGCGGTCTGCATCCAGTCCTGGCTGCCGACCGTACCGCCGGAGCCGATCACCACCTTGCTCGGGTCTTTCTTCAGCGCCGCGACCAGGTCGTCGAGGGTCTTGTAGGGCGAGTCGCTTTTCACTGCGATGGCGCCGTAGCTGGTGCCGACGGCGGCCAGCCATTTCACCGCGTTTTCGTCAAAGCGGCCGAACTTGCCCTGGGCCAGGTTCAGCAGCGAGCCGCTGGACCAGGCCACCAGGGTGCCGGCATCGGCCGGGCGCTGGGCGACCACGGCGTTGTAGGCCACCGCGCCGACACCGCCGGGCATGTAGGTGACGCGCATCGGCTTGGTGAGGATCTTTTCCTGCACCAGGGCGCTCTGCACCAGTTTGCAGGTCAGGTCGAAGCCGCCGCCGGGCGAGGCGGGGGCAATGCATTCGGGGCGTTTCGGTTCGGCAGCAAGGGCGTTGCCGGCCAGCAGCAGGCAGCCGGTAGCAAGGACGAGGCGGCGCAGTGAAAAGGTCATCGTCTATCTCCGTGAGCGTTGTTGTTATCAAGTTATCGCTATGGGGTTACCACAGCGCCACGCTGTAGCTCACCAGCAGCCGCACCTCGTCCGCGTCGCGGGCGAAGTTGGAGCGGAAGGTGGCGTTGCGCAGGCGCACGGCGACGTTCTTCAACGGGCCGCTTTGTACCACGTACTTCAGTTCGGTGTTGCGCTCCCACTCCTTGCCCTCGCCACCGGCCGCGCGGCTGACGTTGTCGCCGCTGATATAGCGGGTCATGAAGGTCAGGCCGGGCACGCCGAGTGCGGCGAAGTTGTAGTCGTAGCGCGCCTGCCAGGAGCGCTCGTCGGCGCCGGCGAAGTCGTTGATCTGGACGAAGTTGACCAGGTACGGGTCGGCACCATCGACGTACGGGAAGGCGCTGTCGCCGGACAGCTGCTGCCAGGCGGCGCTGACCTTGTGCCCGCCCAGGGCGTAGCTGAGCATGCCGTTGACGGTGGTGTTGTCGATGTTGCCGGCCTTGGCGGCGCCGGCGTCGTCACTCACCGCCAGGCGCAGGTCGGCGCCGAAGGTGCCCGGGCCCCATGGCTGGGTGGCGACCATGCCGATGAAGTGCTGGCGGTAGATATCGTCGAGCTGGGCAAAGTGGTAGCTGCCGGTGATGCGATCGGTGAACTGGTAGTCGAGGCCGGCCAGGTCTAGGTTGTCGGCGCTGAACGAGCCACCGAAGCGGCCGTTCTTGTTGTTCAGGGCCAGGTCTTCCCAGTTGGTGTCGTTGCGGTCCTTGGCCTTGTCCAGTCGGCCGCCGGTGAAGGTCAGGCCCTTGACCTCCTTCGAGGTGAGCAGGCCGCCTTCGAAGGTTTGCGGCAGGATGCGCCCATCGTTGGGCTGCAGGGTCGGCAGTTCGGGGATCAGCGTGCCGATCTTCAGTTCGGTCTGCGACACCTTCACCTTGCCGGTCAGGCCGAGCTTGGAGTACTCGTCGGCGGCCTTGCCGTCATCGTGGGTCGGCAGCAGGCCGGTGTCGGTGCGGTCGGGGCTGGAGTCGAGCTTGATGCCGAGCATGCCCAGCGCATCCAGGCCGAAGCCCACGGTGCCATCGGTGTAGCCAGACTCGAAGTTGAGCATGAAGCCCTGGGCCCACTCGTCGCGCTTGGATTGCTGCGCACTGGTGCCGTCGCGGAAGTCGCGGTTGAAGTACATGTTGCGGGTTTCGAAGGTGGCCGTGCTGTCTTCGAAGAAGGCGGCCTGGCTCATCGGGGCGACACCGGCAAGCGCAAGGGCGCTGGCGATGGCGGAGGGGCGTGCGGCAAAGGAACGGGTAGGCGCGAACGCCTGCGGCTGCGATGACAGCATCACTGATGGCTCCGTTTATTGTTCTTATTCGTTGCACCTTGCTGGTGCTTTTTTCGGCGCGAAGGGCGACCGTGGTGCGATGCTAGGTAACCAACCTTTCGCTAACCTTTCAGCGTGAAAGGTTTGTCGACAGGGCTTCACAGGCCTGCCGACAGCGGTACACTCCGCGCCACCGTCCCACCCGAGCAGGGAGAATCCGATGCGTGTGCTGCTGGTCGAAGACCACCTGCAACTGGCCGAAAGCGTGGCCCAGGCCTTGAAAAGCCATGGCCTGACCGTGGATGTGCTGCATGACGGCGTGGCCGCCGACCTGGCCCTGGCCAGCGAGGAATACGCCGTGGCCGTGCTGGATGTCGGCTTGCCGCGCATGGACGGCTTCGAGGTGCTGGCGCGCCTGCGCGGCCGTGGCAAGACCCTGCCGGTGCTGATGCTGACCGCGCGCAGCGACGTCAAGGACCGGGTCCACGGCCTGAACCTGGGCGCCGACGACTACCTGGCCAAGCCGTTCGAGCTGACCGAACTGGAAGCACGGGTCAAGGCCCTGCTGCGGCGCAGCGTGCTCGGTGGCGAGCGCCAGCAACGCTGCGGGCCGCTGGTGTACGACCTGGACACCCGGCGCTTTGCCCTGGGTGGGGAAAACCTGACCCTGACCTCGCGCGAACAGAGCGTACTGGAAGCGCTGATCGCCCGACCGGGCCGGGTGATGAGCAAGGAGCAACTGGCCGCCCAGGTGTTCGGCCTGGACGAAGAGGCCAGCCCCGACGCCATCGAAATCTACATCCACCGCCTGCGCAAGAAGCTCGACGGCCACCCGGTGGCCATCGTCACCTTCCGTGGCCTGGGCTACCTGCTCGAGCACCGCGATGCGTGACAACGGTAGCCTGCGCGGGCGCTTGCTCGGCAACCTGGCCTTGCTGCTGGTGGTGCTGATGCTGGCGAGTGGCCTGAGCGCTTATTGGAATGGCCGCGAGGCCGCCGACACCGCCTACGACCGGACCCTGCTGGCCTCGGCGCGGACCATTGCCGCAGGCCTGTCCCAGCGTGACGGCTCGCTGAGCGCAGATGTGCCCTACGTGGCCCTGGACACCTTCGCCTACGACAGTGCCGGGCGCATCTACTACCAGGTGCTGGACATCCAGCAGCGGCTGATTTCCGGTTACGAGAACCTGCCAGCGCCGCCGCCGGGCACGCCGCGTACCGACGATTACCCGGCGCTGGCGCGGTTCTACAACGCCACCTACCTGGGCCAGGACGTGCGGGTGGTCAGCCTGCTGAAGCCGGTGAGCGAGCCGAATATGAACGGCATGGCGGAAATCCGTGTGGCCGAGACCGAGGAAGCGCGGGTGCGCATGGCCCGTGGCCTGATGGCCGATACCCTGCTGCGCCTGGGGATGCTGGCGCTGGGCGCGCTGGTGATGGTGTGGTTTGCCGTGAGTGCCGCGTTGCGGCCGCTGGAGCGCCTGCGCACGGCGGTGGAAGAGCGCCAGCCGGACGACCTGCGGGCCTTGCCGGTGGTGCAGGTGCAGCGTGAGCTGGGCCCACTGGTGCGGGCTTTGAACCATTTCACCGAGCGTTTGCGTGGCCAGTTCGAGCGCCAGGCGCAGTTCATCGCCGACGCCGCCCACGAGTTGCGCACGCCACTGGCCGCGCTGAAGGCACGTGTCGAGCTGGGCCTGCGTTCGGCCGAGCCGCAGGAGTGGCGGCAGACACTGGAATCCGCGGCCCAGGGCACTGACCGCCTGACCCACCTGGCCAACCAGCTGCTGTCGCTGGCGCGGGTCGAGAACGGTGCGCGGGCGATTGCCGAAGGCGGGGCGCAGCGCCTGGACCTGAGCCAGTTGGCTCGTGAGCTGGGCATGGCCATGGCACCGCTGGCGCACAAGCGCGGGGTGGCGCTGGCCCTGGAGGCCGAGGCGCCGGTGTGGCTGAAGGGGGAGCCGACGCTGCTCAACGAGCTGTTGAGCAACCTGGTGGACAATGCCTTGGCGCATACGCCGGCTGGCGGCAACGTGATCTTGCGGGTGCTGGCGCCGGCGGTGCTTGAGGTGGAGGACGACGGGCCGGGGATTCCCGAGGCTGAGCGTGAGCGGGTATTCGAGCGCTTCTACCGGCGCAGTGCGCAGGGCAGTGGGCTTGGCTTGGCGATTGTCGGCGAGATCTGCCGGGCGCACCTGGCACAGGTGAGCCTGCATGACGGTGCGAAGGGCGGGTTGCGGGTGCGGGTGAGTTTTATCGCGGATTGATGTGTTGCCTGTACCGGCCCTATCGCCGGCAAGCCAGCTCCCACCTCGACTGCATTGACCTCAAGTCATGTGCTATCCCTGTGGGAGCTGGCTTGCCGGCGATGAGGCCAGTACAGGCAGCACAGATAGTGCTGCCACAGGTTTAACTGCCCTCGAGAACAGCGGGCAACTTGTGGGAGCTGGCTTGCCGGCGATGAGGCCAGTACAGGCAGCACAAGATATGCTGCCACAGGTTTAACTGCCCTCAAGAACAGCGGGCAACTTGTGGGAGCTGGCTTGCCGGCGATAGGGCCGAACAGGCTGACACCGGTCAGCGCAACATGCTCCGCGCCTCGATCAGTTCACCTACTTCAAGCTCGGTGCCGTACGGCAGGCCCAGGTGGCGGTATGCCGGTAGTGCTGCCAGCGGCCGGTGGCGCCCGCGCTGGCTGATGCAGCGGGCGATCTGCACGATGTCGATGTAGTCGATCTTGTCAGTCTGCCGGTCCAGGTCCTGCACTTGGCTCGGCAGGTTGACCAGTTGCTCCGGAAACTCCCAGGCCTTGAGGATCTTGTCGCCCAGCACCGGCTGGATCTGCTCGATCACATAATGCAGGCACACCGGGTCGGACAGCAGTTCGTTGTGCTCTTCGGCATAGATCAGCACCGGTAGTGCGCCAATCTGGTTGACCAGCCCGCCGAGGGTAGCCTGGTCGGGCTTGAGTTGTGTATAGCGGCGGCAGATTTCGTAGCTGATGCCCGCCACATCCAGGCTGTTGGCCCAGATATCACGTAACTTCTGTTCCACTGCCGGCGCCCGGGCGTGGAAAATCTGCTCGATCACCAGGCCAATGGCCAGGTTGCAGCTGTAGTTGATGCCCAGCCGCGTGATGGCGGTGTGCAGGTCGGTGACCTCGACCGCCGCGCGCAGCAGCGGGCTGTTGACGACCTTGATCAGGCGCGCTGAAAGGGCCGCATCGCGACCGATCACCTTGCTCAGGGCCGCCACGCTGATCTCGCTGTCTTCCGCCGCCTCGCGGATGCTCAAGGCAACCTCGGGCAGGGTCGGCAGGACCAGGTCATCCTTTTCGATGGCATCGAGCAACTGTGCTTGAACCATCTCGGCCAGCTTGTTCATGGGCGTGTCTACCGCAGTGGTGGTGCGGCCCCGCCACGTAGGCGGGGCAGGCTGGTCAACGCTGGATTTCCCGGTCGCGGTCCAGTTCGTAGGGCAGGGTCAGCACCTGCAGGCGTGGGCCTTCCAGGCTGCCCAGGTGCAGGTTGTCGTCTTCCACCGCTTCGGCGCTGAGCACGGCGAGCAGTTCGCAGCCCGTGCCATTGCTGGCAGCAATGACCACTTCACCGACCGACGAACCATGGGTGGGCGAGAAGATCTCGGCACCCGGGGCTGGAATGGCCTGCTGGTCCAGTGCCAGGCGGTACTGGCGGCGCTTGAGCTTGCCCAGGTACTGCATGCGGGCAACGATTTCCTGACCGGTGTAGCAGCCCTTCTTGAAGCTGACGCCGTCGACGGCCTGCAGGTTGATCATCTGCGGGATGAACAGCTCGCGGGTCGGCCCCATTACCTGGCCGATCCCGGCGCGAATCTGCCCCAGTAGCCAGTTGTCGAGGCTACCTTCGGGCAGTGCGGCGGCCAGCGCCTGGCGAACGCTGTCGGCTTTGTCTGCCGGTATCCACAGCTCCACGCGGCCAGCGGACACGGCAATGGCGATCAACCCGTCGTGGCGCACGGTGCTGCCAGCTGCCGCAGGCACATCGAGCCCCAGGGCCTGCAGCGCCGCATCGCCGCCTTGCAGGCCGAAGCGTGCCCAGGCAGCGCTTTCATCGGTCAGCGTCGCCTTCGAGAACACGGCGTACTTCTTGAGGTCGGCCAGCTGGGCGTCGAGCAGCTCGCTGGCCATGGCCAGCAGGTAGCCGTTGCCTTCGGGCAGGATGCGGAAACTCGACTGCATGCGCCCCTTGACCATGCAGCGGGCGCCGAGGCTGGCGTGTTCCGGGCTGAGGTAGTTGATGTTGCAGGTCAGCTGGCCTTGCAGGAACTTGCCTGCATCGGAGCCGCGGACGGCGAGGATGCCCTCGTGGGACAGGGGGCAGAAGAAAGCGGAATCGGCCATGGGTCATCGCGGTGGCTAAAGACTGGCGGCCATCATAGAACGCCGGTAACAAAATAGGTAGGTGACTAGACCAACGCCCGGTGTCGCTTCGCTCGCCTGGCTGTATACTGGCGGGCCATTCGAGGAGGGCCCCATGGTCGAACAAACTGAACTCAACCGGCTTTTCTGGCACAGCCGCCGCGGCATGCTGGAACTGGACGTACTGTTGGTGCCTTTCACCCAGGAAGTCTACCCCACGCTCAACGAAACCGACCGCGAACTCTACGTGCGTCTGTTGAGCTGCGAGGATCAGGACATGTTCGGCTGGTTCATGGAGCGCACCGAGTCCGAAGACCCGGAGCTGCAGCGCATGGTTCGCATCATCCTGGACCGTGTCCAGCCCAAGTGAGTGCTTCGAGTGCCGCTGGCAAGGCTCGCGCCTGCTGCTGGCGGCCTACCTGGGGTGCCAGGTACTGGCGTGGTTCGCCGTATGGGCGAGCCCGCTGCCCGGGTGGTCGGCCCTTGCTGTTGTCGCCGCCTGTATGGCCCACGCTGGCTGGGCCATTCCCCGACGTATTCTGCTGACGCATGAGCATGCCGTTGTTGGCCTGCGACGTGATGTGCGCGGCTGGCAGGTGTTCAGCCGTGCCCGTGGCTGGCAGCCGGTGCGCTTGTGCCGGGACAGCGTGGCGTTGCCGGCGCTGGTGGTGTTGCGCTTTGTGCGGGAGGGGCGCTGGTTGGGGGAGAGCCAATGCGTGCCACGGGATGCGCTGGGGGCTGATGAGCACAGGCGCTTGCGGGTGCGGTTGAAATTCAGCCGGCGCAGGTGGGCAGGGGTGAGCCGGGCATAAAACCATACCGAGTTGGCGTCTTCGCGGGCCTGCCCGCTCCCACAGGTACTGCGCAAGCCTGCAAGGCAGTGGGATTCCTGTGGGAGCGGGCGCGCCCGCGAAGGCCGCGACGCCGATTTCAGATCGGGCTGAGAATGGTGTCCTTGGCCTCGTCCAGCATCCCCGGGTAATCCAGGGTGTAATGCAGTCCGCGGCTTTCCTTGCGCTGCATGGCCGACAGGATCATCAACTCGGCCACCTGCGCCAGGTTGCGCAATTCGATCAGGTCGCGGCTGACCTTGTAGTTGCTGTAGAACTCGTCGATTTCGTCCAGCAGCAGGCGAATGCGGTGCTGCGCTCGCTGCAGGCGCTTGCTGGTACGCACGATGCCGACGTAGTCCCACATGAAGCGCCGCAGTTCGTCCCAGTTGTGCGCAATGATCACGTCCTCGTCCGAGTCGGTGACCTGGCTGGCGTCCCAGCCGGGCAGGGCCTTGGGCATGACCACTTCATCCAGGTGCGCCTGGATGTCGGCCGCGGCGGCACGGCCATAGACGAAGCACTCCAGCAGCGAGTTGCTGGCCATGCGGTTGGCGCCGTGCAGGCCGGTGAAGCTGGTTTCACCTATGGCATACAGGCCCGGCACGTCGGTATGGCCGCGGTCGTCGACCATCACTCCGCCGCAGGTGTAGTGCGCCGCAGGTACTACCGGGATCGGCTGACGGGTGATGTCGATACCGAAGGCCAGGCAGCGCTCGTACACGGTGGGGAAGTGGCTCTTGATGAAGTCGGCCGGCTTGTGGGTGATGTCCAGGTACACGCAGTCCACACCCAGGCGCTTCATTTCGTGGTCGATGGCGCGGGCCACGATGTCGCGCGGGGCCAGTTCTTCGCGGGGGTCGAAGCGTGGCATGAAACGCTCGCCATTGGGCAGGCGCAGCAGGGCGCCTTCGCCGCGCAGGGCTTCGGTAACCAGGAAACTCTTGGCCTGCGGGTGGTACAGGCAAGTCGGGTGGAACTGGTTGAACTCCAGGTTCGCCACCCGGCAACCGGCCCGCCAGGCCATGGCGATGCCGTCGCCGCAGGCACCATCGGGGTTGCTGGTATACAGGTAGACCTTGGCCGCGCCGCCAGTGGCCAGCACGGTGAAGCGCGCACCGAAGGTGTCCACCTCGCCGGTGTTGCGGTCGAGCACATAGGCACCCAGGCAGCGCTCGCCGGGCAGGCCGAGGCGACGTTCGGTAATCAGGTCGACCGCCACGCGCTGCTCCAGCAGCTGGATGTTCGGGCGTAGGCGGGCCTGCTCCAGCAGCGTGGTGAAGATGGCTGCGCCGGTGGCGTCGGCGGCATGGATGATGCGCCGGTGGCTATGGCCGCCTTCGCGGGTCAGGTGGAACTCGAAGCCACCGTCGTCGACGCTGTAGTGCTCGTCGCGGGTAAAGGGCACGCCTTGCTCGATCAGCCACTCGATGGCTTCGCGGCTGTGCTCGACGGTAAAGCGCACAGCTTCTTCATGGCACAGGCCGCCGCCGGCATTGAGGGTGTCCTCGACATGCGACTGCACGGTATCGGTATTGTCCAGCACTGCCGCGACACCGCCCTGGGCCCAGAAGGTCGAGCCGTTGGCCAGGTCGCCCTTGCTGAGCACGGCGACTCGCAGGTGGCTGGGGAGGTTCAGTGCCAGGCTGAGACCGGCGGCACCGCTGCCGATCACCAGGACATCATGTTGGAATTGTTGGCTCATGTCGGGACACTAGTATTCTTTGGAAGGGGCGCGGCACAATAGTCACGCGCCGATGGCATTGTGAAACTATCGTTAAAGCTGGCCGGGTTGCCTTTATAGCAGCCCCTGGTGGCCAATTTCCATGCCACTTGCCTGGTCGCGACAACCTTTGTGGGAACTTTCCGACATGGCCGGAAATCCTATGAAGGCTGCCCACGCGCCACAACTTGCCGCGGCGACGCAGGGCGGCAGGCCTGTCCGGGCTGTCCCTGCGTACTCGAAACCTGATTATCGACGTAGCCGGCCGTGACCGTGCCGCGTCTTCCGTGCAACCCGACCAAGGGCTGCAGGAAACTTGCTTGGAGGGGAGAACTTTTGCGCAAAGCCCGAGTCTATGGTTGCAAGCCTGAACGATGGCTGTTGCAACGCTCCTTCGAGTTCACTGAGGAGTGTTCATGCTAACCCAGGAAGAGGATCAGCAGCTTGTCGAGCGCGTTCAGCGCGGTGACAGGCGAGCTTTCGATCTGTTGGTGCTGAAGTATCAGCACAAGATTCTCGGGTTGATCGTGCGGTTCGTTCACGATACCCACGAGGCCCAGGATGTAGCACAGGAAGCCTTCATCAAGGCCTACCGTGCGCTTGGCAACTTCCGCGGAGACAGTGCGTTCTATACGTGGCTGTACCGCATCGCCATCAACACGGCGAAGAACTACCTGGTGTCCCGTGGAAGACGGCCGCCAGACAGTGATGTGAGCTCCGAGGATGCGGAGTTTTACGACGGCGATCATGGTCTCAAGGATCTCGAGTCCCCAGAACGCTCGTTGTTGCGGGATGAAATCGAAGGCACTGTCCATCGCACCATCCAGCAACTGCCTGAAGACTTGCGCACGGCACTGACCCTGCGCGAGTTCGACGGGCTGAGTTACGAAGACATTGCCAGTGTCATGCAATGTCCGGTGGGTACCGTGCGCTCTCGAATCTTCCGCGCTCGGGAGGCCATAGACAAAGCCCTGCAACCTTTGCTGCAGGAAACCTGAGACAGCGGCGACAGCCAAGAGAGGAACCGCCATGAGTCGTGAAGCTTTGCAGGAATCGCTGTCCGCGGTGATGGATAACGAAGCGGACGAGCTTGAACTGCGTCGTGTGTTGAACGCCGTAGACGATGCTGAAACCCGTGCCACCTGGTCGCGTTACCAGGTTGCCCGCGCAGCCATGCACAAGGAGCTGCTGCTGCCCAACCTGGATATCGCCTCGGCGGTGTCTGCAGCGCTGGCTGACGAAGCCGTGCCGGCCAAGGCCAAGAAAGGGCCATGGCGCAGCATTGGCCGCCTGGCGGTAGCTGCCTCGGTCACCGTAGCGGTGCTGGCCGGTGTGCGCATGTACAACCAGGACGAGATCACTGGCGCCGAGCTTGCTGCCCAGCAACCTGCCCAGCAAGGCCTGAGTGTGCCACAAGCACAAGGCCCGGCCGTTTTGGCAGGCTATAGTGAGAGCAGTGAGCAACCGACCGGGCCGATGGCCAACGGCGTGCTGCAGAACCAGGCCGGCTGGGACCAGCGTCTGCCAGGCTACCTGCGCCAGCATGCCCAGGAATCTGCGCTCAAGGGCACTGAAACCGCATTGCCGTATGCCCGCGCCGCCAGCCTGGAAAACCGTTAAGTAAGGAGGATCATGCGCGCGCTACCTCTCCTGTCGCTGCTGATTGGCAGCTGCATGACGGTGCCAGCATTGGCGGCCAATTCCTCGCCCGAGGCGAGCGAGTGGCTTAGCAAGCTGGCACAGGCCGAGCAAAAGCAGAGCTACCAAGGCTCTTTTGTCTACGAACGCAATGGCAGCTTCTCTTCCCACGAGATCTGGCACAGGGTCGACGACGGCAAGGTCAGCGAGCGGCTGTTGCAGCTCGATGGCGCCGCCCAGGAGATCGTGCGCGTGGATGGCAAGGTAGAGTGCGTCAGCGGGGCCTTGGCCAGTGGTGTGACAACGCCCCCGGACACCTCGCAGCGTGTGCTTGATCCGCTGAAACTGATGGGCTGGTATGACTTGAGCGTGGCGGGCAAGTCACGGGTCGCCGGGCGCGATGCCGTGATCGTGACGCTCACCCCGCGCGACCAGCACCGTTACGCCTTCGAATTGCACCTGGACCGTGCTACCGGCCTGCCGCTGCGCTCGTTGATGGTCAACGACAAGGGGCAGTTGCTGGAGCGCTTCCAGATGACCCGTCTCGATACCGAAGCACCTAGCGACGACGACCTGCGCGCCAGCGCTGCGTGCAAGCCGGTGCAGCATGTGGCCGCTGCCGCCAATGACACGGTCGCCGGCTGGCGTTCGGACTGGCTGCCGCCTGGCTTCGAACTGGTCAACAGCTCGGTACGCCGCGACCCCAAGAATGACAGCACGGTCAGCAGCCTGATGTACGACGATGGCCTGGCGCGCTTCTCGGTGTTCCTCGAGTCGGTAAAGGATGAGGGCGGGACCGACATGCGCACCCAGCTTGGCCCGACTTCGGCGGTCTCGCGTCGGCTGAACACGCCCAAGGGCAAGGTGATGGTCACAGTGGTCGGCGAGATTCCGCTGGGTACCGCAGAGCGTGTGGCGCTGTCGATGCGCCCCCAGGATGGCCAGGCGCGCCAGTGATGGCGCGCATTTGCGGGCCTGGCGTGCGGGCCATGCCAAGGCGTGCGGACATGCCTCTGAAATGAAATTAAAGCATTGTCATTTGCAATCCATCGGCAAATTTTCTATAGGTCAGGCTTCTTGGAGCCTGGCCTTTCCTGCTTTGTGCAGGGGCCTTTCTAAACTACCGCTCGTTGTGACGGGAGCCGTATGTCAATACCACGCTTGAAAACCTACCTATCGATGTTCGCCGCCGTGCTGATGCTCGGCCAGGTGCTCAGCGCCCAGGCCGAGGAAGCCCTGCCGGACTTCACTACCCTGGTCGAGCAGGCCTCGCCAGCCGTGGTCAACATCAGTACCAAGCAGAAGCTGCCGGACCGCCGCATGGCCGCCGGGCAGATGCCCGACCTGGAAGGCCTGCCGCCGATGTTCCGCGAGTTCTTCGAGCGCAACATGCCGCAGCAGCCGCGCTCGCCGCGTGGCGACCGCCAGCGCGAGGCCCAGTCGCTGGGTTCGGGCTTCATCATTTCCAGCGATGGCTACGTGCTGACCAACAACCACGTGGTAGCTGATGCCGACGAGATCATCGTCCGCCTGTCGGACCGCAGCGAGCTGCAGGCCAAGCTGGTCGGCACCGACCCGCGCACCGACGTGGCCTTGCTCAAGGTCGAGGGCAAGAACCTGCCGACCGTCAAGCTGGGTGATTCCGAGAAGCTCAAGGTGGGCGAGTGGGTACTGGCCATCGGTTCGCCGTTCGGCTTCGACCATTCGGTGACCAAAGGTATCGTCAGCGCCAAGGGCCGTACCTTGCCCAACGACACCTACGTACCGTTCATCCAGACGGACGTAGCCATCAACCCGGGCAACTCCGGCGGCCCGCTGTTCAACATGAACGGCGAAGTGGTGGGTATCAACTCGCAGATCTTCACCCGTTCCGGCGGTTTCATGGGCCTGTCGTTCGCCATCCCGATCGATGTGGCGATCGATGTCTCCAACCAGCTGAAGAAAGACGGCAAGGTCAGCCGCGGCTGGCTGGGCGTGGTGATCCAGGAGGTCAACAAGGACCTGGCTGAGTCGTTCGGCCTGGACAAGCCGGCCGGTGCCCTGGTGGCCCAGGTGCTGGAAAACGGCCCGGCAGCCAAGGGCGGCCTGCAGGTGGGTGACGTGATCCTGAGCATGAACGGCCAGCCGATCGTCATGTCGGCCGACCTGCCGCACCTGGTCGGCAGCCTCAAGGACGGCGAAAAGGCCAAGCTGGAGATCATCCGCAACGGCAAGCGCCAGAACCTCGACATCAGCGTTGGCGCACTGCCGGACGACGATGCCGACATCGGTACCGGCGCCGAAGGCAGCGCCGAGCGCAGCAGCAACCGCCTGGGCGTCTCGGTGGCCGACCTGACCGCCGAGCAGAAGAAAGCCCTGGAGCTCAAGGGCGGCGTGGTCATCAAGGAAGTCCAGGATGGCCCGGCCGCGATGATCGGCCTGCGCCCGGGTGACGTGATCAGCCACCTGAACAACCAGGCCATCGGTTCGGCCAAGGAATTCACCGAAATCGCCAAGGAACTGCCGAAGAACCGTTCGGTGTCGATGCGCGTGCTGCGTCAGGGCCGTGCCAGCTTCATTACCTTCAAGCTGGCTGAATAAGCGGCTTGGCAAGGAGAAAAGGGCAGCTTCGGCTGCCCTTTTTCATGAAAGTTCACAATTGCAGGGGTGAATGCTGTGTACAGCCCGATAGAGGAATCTCCCATATCCCGGCAGCTTAAGGTACAATTCCCGGCTATTTTTCGGCGGGCGTCCGGCTCGCAGCCTTTTCGAGTGTTGACCCGTGAGTGATTTGAGTCATATCCGCAATTTCTCCATCATCGCCCACATCGACCATGGCAAGTCGACGCTGGCCGACCGTTTCATCCAGATGTGCGGTGGCCTGTCGGCACGCGAGATGGAAGCCCAGGTGCTCGATTCCATGGACCTGGAGCGTGAGCGCGGTATCACCATCAAGGCCCACAGCGTCACGCTCAACTACAAGGCGCAGGACGGCAAGGTCTACCAGCTGAACTTCATCGATACCCCCGGCCACGTCGACTTCACCTACGAAGTCTCGCGTTCGCTGGCGGCCTGTGAAGGCGCGCTGCTGGTGGTGGATGCCGGCCAGGGCGTCGAGGCCCAGTCCGTAGCCAACTGCTACACCGCCATCGAGCAGGGCCTTGAGGTCATGCCGGTACTGAACAAGATGGACCTGCCCCAGGCCGATCCGGATCGCGTCAAGGACGAGATCGAGAAGATCATCGGCATCGACGCCACCGACGCCGTGGCCTGCAGTGCCAAGAGCGGCATGGGCGTGGACGAGGTGCTCGAGCGCCTGGTGCAGACCATCCCCGCGCCGGAAGGCGATATCGAGGCGCCGCTGCAGGCGCTGATCATCGACTCCTGGTTCGACAACTACCTGGGCGTGGTCTCGTTGGTGCGCGTGCGCCACGGCCGCGTCAAGAAAGGCGACAAGATCCTGGTCAAGTCCACCGGCAAGGTGCACCTGGTCGACAGCGTGGGCGTGTTCACCCCGAAACACACCCAGACCGCCGACCTGAAGGCCGGCGAAGTGGGCTTCATCATCGCCAGCATCAAGGACATCCACGGTGCCCCGGTCGGTGATACCCTGACCCTGTCCACCACCCCTGAGGTCGAGGTGCTGCCAGGCTTCAAGAAGATCCAGCCGCAGGTCTACGCCGGCCTGTTCCCGGTCAGCTCCGACGACTTCGAGGACTTCCGCGATGCGCTGCAGAAGCTGACCCTGAACGACTCGTCGCTGCAATACATGCCGGAAAGCTCCGACGCCCTGGGCTTCGGCTTCCGTTGCGGCTTCCTCGGCATGCTGCACATGGAGATCATCCAGGAGCGCCTGGAGCGCGAATACGACCTGGACCTGATCACCACGGCGCCAAGCGTGATCTACGAGCTGGAGCTGAAAACCGGCGAGACCATCACCGTCGACAACCCGTCGAAGCTGCCAGACGTCTCGGCGGTCGCCGACTTCCGCGAGCCGATCGTCACCGCCACCATCCTGGTGCCGCAGGAGCACCTGGGCAACGTCATCACCCTGTGCATCGAGAAGCGTGGCGTGCAGCGCGACATGCAGTTCCTCGGCAGCCAGGTGCAGGTGCGCTACGACCTGCCGATGAACGAAGTGGTGCTGGACTTCTTCGACCGCCTCAAGTCCACCAGCCGCGGCTATGCTTCGCTGGACTATCATTTCGATCGCTACCAGTCGGCCAACCTGGTCAAGCTGGATGTACTGATCAACGGCGACAAGGTCGATGCCCTGGCATTGATCGTGCACCGCGACAACGCGGCCTACAAAGGCCGTGCGTTGACCGAGAAGATGAAGGAACTGATCCCTCGGCAGATGTTCGACGTGGCGATCCAGGCAGCTATCGGCGGCCAGATCATCGCGCGGACAACCGTCAAGGCGCTCAGAAAGAACGTACTGGCCAAGTGCTACGGCGGTGACGTCAGCCGTAAGAAGAAGCTGCTGGAGAAGCAGAAGGCCGGTAAGAAACGCATGAAACAGGTGGGTAACGTGGAGATTCCACAGGAAGCCTTCCTCGCCGTGCTCAGGTTGGATAGCTAGGTCCTATGTCGCTAAATTTCCCGCTGTTGCTAGTCATCGCCGTCTTCGTCTGCGGCCTGCTGGGCTTGATCGACCTGCTGTTCCTGGCTCCGCGCCGGCGTGCGGCAATCGCCAACTACCAGGGCAGCGTCAGCCAGCCCGAGATGGCGGTGGTCGAGCGCCTGGGCAAGGAGCCGTTGCTGGTCGAGTACGGCAAGTCGTTCTTCCCGGTGCTGTTCATCGTGCTGGTGCTGCGTTCGTTCCTGGTCGAGCCGTTCCAGATCCCTTCGGGGTCGATGAAGCCGACCCTGGAAGTGGGCGACTTCATCCTGGTGAACAAGTTCTCGTACGGCATTCGCCTGCCGGTGATCGACAAGAAGGTCATCGAGGTGGGTGACCCGCAACGCGGTGATGTGATGGTGTTCCGCTACCCGAGCGACCCGAACGTCAACTACATCAAGCGTGTGGTAGGCCTGCCGGGTGACCAGGTGCGCTACACCAGCGACAAGCGGTTGTTCGTCAACGGCCAGCCGATTGCCGAACAACTG
Source organism: Pseudomonas sp. B8(2017) (assembly GCF_002113575.1). Lineage (NCBI taxonomy): Bacteria > Pseudomonadati > Pseudomonadota > Gammaproteobacteria > Pseudomonadales > Pseudomonadaceae > Pseudomonas > Pseudomonas sp. B8(2017). The sequence goes on from NZ_NEIO01000021.1 coordinate 93,648, forward strand.
GTGGGCACCGAGCCGGGCACCCTGGGCAGCGCCGAGCTGTACAAGGAAAAGCTCGGCGAGGCCGAACACCTGATCCGCAAGGAAATGAGCCGTTACCGCATGCCGCCGGACCAGCAATGGACCGTGCCGGCAGGCCATTACTTCATGATGGGCGACAACCGCGACAACTCCAACGACAGCCGTTACTGGGATGACCCGAACATCCCGAAGGAACTGCACGGCATGGTTCCGGACCGGAACATCGTCGGCAAGGCCTTCGCGGTGTGGATGAGCTGGCCAGAGCCCAAGCTCAGCCACCTGCCCAACCTGTCGCGGGTCGGTCTGATCCATTGATACCCATCGGCGCTGGCCAGCAGGCAGCGCCGAATGCATTTCTGACATAGGCTGTGTTCTCAGGGATCGGGAGATTCGCCGCACATCGCGGCGGGCCACAGCCAAACAGTCTTTCAGGATGTTGATTTGAACAACGCGTTGAACAACGAACGGGTGGCTGCATGAGTGCTCCCCTTGCCCGTCTGGAGCGAAAGCTCGGTTATACCTTCAAGAACCAGGACCAGATGCTCCTGGCACTGACCCATCGCAGTTACGCCGGGCGCAACAATGAGCGCCTGGAGTTTCTCGGTGACGCCATTCTCAACTTCGTCGCCGGCGAAGCGCTGTTCGAGCGTTTCCCGCAGGCCCGCGAAGGCCAGCTGTCGCGCCTGCGCGCGCGCCTGGTCAAGGGTGAGACCCTGGCCCGCCTGGCCCGTGGTTTCGACCTGGGCGATCACCTGCGCCTGGGTTCGGGTGAGCTCAAGAGCGGTGGCTTCCGCCGCGAGTCGATCCTGGCCGATGCCCTGGAGGCGCTGATTGGCGCCATCTACCTGGACGCCGACATGGAAACGGCCCGGGAGCGCGTGCTGGCGTGGCTGGCCGATGAGTTCGAAGGCCTGACCCTGGTCGATACCAACAAGGACCCGAAAACCCGCCTGCAGGAGTTCCTGCAGTCGCGCAGCTGCGAGCTGCCGCGTTACGAAGTGGTGGACATCCAGGGCGAACCGCACTGCCGGACCTTCTTCGTCGAATGCGAAGTGGTGCTGCTGAACAACAAGAGCCGTGGCCAGGGCGTTAGCCGGCGTATCGCCGAGCAAGTCGCTGCCGCGTCTGCACTGATCGCCCTGGGCGTGGAGAATGGCAATGACTGATAGCAACCCGACCCGCTGCGGCTACGTAGCCATTGTCGGCCGCCCGAACGTGGGCAAGTCGACCTTGCTCAACCACATCCTCGGCCAGAAGCTGGCGATCACCTCGCGCAAGCCGCAGACCACCCGCCACAACATGCTCGGCATCAAGACCGAGGGTGACGTGCAGGCGATCTACGTCGATACCCCCGGTATGCACAAGGCCAACGACAAGGCCTTGAACCGCTACATGAACCGCAACGCCTCGGCGGCCCTGAAGGACGTCGACGTGGTGATCTTCGTGGTCGACCGCACCAAATGGACCGACGAGGACCAACTGGTGCTGGAGCGCGTGCAGTACGTGACGGGCCCACTGATCATCGCGGTCAACAAGACCGACCGCATGGAAGAGAAGGCCGAACTGATCCCGCACCTGCAATGGCTGCAGGAGCAGTTGCCGAACGCCGAAGTGATGCCTATTTCCGCGCAACAGGGGCACAACCTGCAGACGCTGGAAGCACAGATCGCCAAGCACCTGCCCGAGAACGAGCACTTCTTCCCCGAAGACCAGATCACCGACCGCAGCAGCCGCTTCCTGGCCGCCGAACTGGTGCGCGAGAAGATCATGCGCCAGCTGGGTGCGGAATTGCCGTACCAGATCACCGTGGAAATTGAAGAATTCAAGCAGCAGGGCCACGTGCTGCACATCCATGCGCTGATCCTGGTCGAGCGCGACGGCCAGAAAAAGATCATCATCGGCGACAAGGGCGAGCGCATCAAGCGCATCGGCTCCGAGGCGCGCAAGGACATGGAGGTGCTGTTCGACTCCAAGGTCATGCTCAACCTGTGGGTCAAGGTGAAAGGCGGCTGGTCCGATGACGAGCGCGCCCTGCGCTCGCTGGGCTACGGCGACCTCTAAGCCTCGGACGGCCCTCCTTTGTGGGAGCGGCCTTGCGTCGCGATAGGGCTGCGAAGCAGCCCCAGAATCTATGCAATAGCCGAGATCTTGGGGCCGCTGCGCGCCCCTTTCGCGACACAAGGCCGCTCCCACAGGGATTTGCATCAAACTTGGGCTAAGTGATCTTCCATGGAACAACCTGTCGGCCAGCCAGCCTATGTGCTGCACAGCCGTGCCTACAAGGAAACCAGCGCGCTGGTGGACTTCTTCACCCCGCAGGGCCGCATGCGCGCGGTGCTGCGCCGTGCGCGTGGCAAGGGTGGCAGCCTGGTGCGGCCGTTCGTGCCGCTGGAGCTGGAACTGCGTGGGCGTGGCGAGCTGAAAAATGTCGGGCGCATGGACAGTGCCGGCATCGCCGCCTGGCTGCATGGCGATGCCCTGTTCAGCGGGTTGTACCTCAACGAACTGCTCATGCGCCTGCTGCCCGCCGAAGCGCCTTTCCCGGCGCTGTTCGAGCACTACACCCTGACCTTGCAAGCCTTGGCCGCCGGTCGCCCGCTGGAGCCGCTGCTGCGCTCCTTCGAATGGCGGCTGCTGGACGAGCTCGGTTACGCGTTTTCGTTGCACCACGACGTCAATGACCAGGCGATCGCGGTCGATGGCCTGTACCGCTTGCGTGTGGACGCCGGCCTGGAGCGGGTCGAGCTGGTGCAACCCGGGCTGTTCCGCGGCACCGAACTGCTGGCCCTGGCCGAAGCCGACTGGGATGCCCCAGGTGCCTTGCTCGCCGCCAAGCGCCTGATGCGCCAGGCACTGGCGGTTCATCTGGGGGCAAAACCGCTGGTCAGCCGGGAACTGTTTCGCAAGCGCTGATCACGACGTATGCTGTGGGGCTCAATCTTCAGGAGAGCCTTTCGTGACTCACAGCAACCGCATGCTTCTCGGCGTAAACATCGACCACGTGGCGACCCTGCGCCAGGCCCGGGGCACGCGTTACCCTGATCCGGTCAAGGCTGCCCTGGATGCCGAGGAAGCAGGCGCCGATGGCATCACCGTGCACCTGCGTGAAGACCGCCGGCACATCCAGGAGCGTGACGTGGTGCTGCTCAAGGACGTGCTGCAGACCCGCATGAACTTCGAGATGGGCGTCACCGAAGAGATGATGGCCTTTGCCGAGAAGATCCGCCCGGCGCATATCTGCCTGGTACCCGAAACCCGTCAGGAGCTGACCACCGAAGGCGGCCTGGACGTGGCGGGCCAGGAAGCACGGATCAAGGCTGCGGTTGAGCGCCTGTCGCGTACCGGTGCCGAAGTGTCGCTGTTCATCGATGCCGACGAGCGGCAGATCGAGGCTTCGCGTCGCGTTGGCGCGCCTGCCATCGAACTGCACACCGGGCGTTACGCCGATGCCGAAACCCCGACCGAAGTGGCCGAGGAACTCAAGCGTATCGTCGATGGTGTGGCGTTTGGCGTGGGGCAGGGGCTGATCGTCAATGCCGGTCACGGGCTGCATTACCACAACGTCGAGGCGGTGGCGGCGATCAAGGGCATCAATGAGCTGAACATCGGCCATGCGCTGGTGGCGCATGCGCTGTTCGTCGGCTTCAAGGCCGCTGTGGCGGAGATGAAGGCGCTGATCGTGGCGGCTTCGCGCTAATCGTTGGTCGCCTGTACCGGCCTCTTCGCGGGCTTGCCCGCTCCCACAGGGATTGCACAAGCTTCAAGGCCTGTGGGGTACCTGTGGGAGCGGGCAAGCCCGCGAAGAGGCCGGTGCAGGCAGCCGATCACTCGGCAGGAAACACCAGGGTAAACCGGGTAGGCCCCAAGGGGCTGCTGCTGACCTCGACCCGCCCGCCATGCAACTGCATGATCGATTTCACGATCGCCAGCCCCAACCCGGTCCCTCCCTCCAGCCGCGAGCGCCCCGAGCCCACTCGGTAAAACCGCTCGAACAAGCGCGACTGGTGTTCTTCAGCAATACCAGGCCCCTGGTTTTCCACTGAAAGCCGAACTTCGCTGCCCACGCGCTCGATACGTAGTTCCACAGGCTTGTCATCGGGGCAGTGCCGAATGGCATTGCTCAACAGGTTCGACAGTGCCCGCTGAAACATCAGCCGATCACCCTGCGCCGTCCCCCAGCCTTGCACACGCAACTCAACCCCTTTCAGCTCGGCACTGAACGCAAACAGCTCGACAACCCGCGCCGTCTCGTCGGCCAATGCCATGGGCTTGAGCGAAACCTGGGCCTGGGGTTGGCTGACCTGGGCGAGAAACAGCATGTCATTGATGATGCGGTTGAGCCGGGTCAGTTCTTCGATGCTGTCTTCCAGCACTTCCCGGTAATTCGCGTTGTCCCGTTCGCGGGCCAGCGTCACTTGCGCCTTGCCCATCAGGTTGCTCAACGGTGTGCGCAGTTCATGGGCCAGATCATCGGAGAACTGCGACAGCTGGCTGACGCCCTGATCGAGGCGGTCGAGCATCACGTTGATGCTGCTGGCCAGCTCTGCCAGCTCCAGCGGCAGGCCGGTAGCGGGAAGGCGATGTTGCAGGTCCTGGGCCGACACCCGCCCGGCAATGCGCCGGAAGTGCCGCAGTGGCCTCAGGCCGCGCTGCATCAGCCACCAGGCACCGGCCCCGATCAGCAACAGCAGCAACGGTAGCGCGAGCAAGGTGGAGTGCAGGTAGGCCTGCAGCAGGGCGTTGTCGTCGGCGCGGTTGAGCGACATCATCACCTTGACCGGGGTGTCGTCGCGCAGGCGCATCAGCCGGGTCACGGTGAGTATCTGGTTGCCATTGCTGTCGCGCCACGCATGAAAGGCCAGGCGGGCATCGGTGCGCAAATCGCCTACCTGCGATTCCAGCGCTGGCCCCAGGCTGAGCAGGTGAGGATGGCGGCCTTCGAGGGCCAGCACGCTGAGGCTGAGGTTGTCGTGGCCCATCACCAGGTCGAGCAAGGGATGGGCGCGGCTGCCCAGGTCTTCGCTACGCAGGTCGACCCGCAGGTTGTGCTCGACCTGCAGCATCTTGCGCGCCAGGTCCTTGCGTGCGCGGCTGTCCAGTTCGTGATCGAGGGCGAACACGGCCAGGCAGGCCAGCAGCAGCACCAGTGCAGCGCCCATCAGTGTCACGCTCAAGCCCAGGCGCAGTGACAGGCTGGCGTTTTTCAAAAGCGTGCCTCGAGCACGTAGCCGACGCCACGCAGGGTATGGATCAGCTTGTTGTCGAACGGGTCGTCGATCTTTGCCCGCAGGCGCCGTATCGAAACCTCGACCACATTGGTGTCGCAGTCGAAGTTCATGTCCCACACCAGCGAGATGATCTGGGTGCGTGACAGCACCTCGCCGGTCTGGCGCATCAGCAGGTGCAGCAGGGCGAATTCCTTGGCGGTCAGGTCGATACGCTGCCCCGCGCGGTAGGCGCGGTGGCGGCCGGGGTCCAGCTCCAGATCGGCGACGCGCAGGGTGCTGGGCTGCAGCTGCTGGTCGTTGCGGCGCAGCAGGCTGCGGATACGGGCCAGCAGTTCCGGGAACTCGAAAGGTTTGAGCAGGTAATCGTCGGCCCCCAGGTCCAGGCCCTTGACCCGGTCGGCCAGGCGGCCGTGGGCGGTAAGCATCATGATGCGCGTGGCCGATTCGGCGCGCAGCCGCTGCAGCACGGTCCAGCCATCGAGTTCGGGCAGGTTGACGTCGAGGATGACCAGGTCGTAGGGCTGCTGGCGGGCCAGGTGCAGGCCATCGGTGCCGGTGTGGGCGCAGTCGACCACGTAGCCGTTCTCGCGCAGGCCCTGCTGCAGGTAGTCGGCGGTACGCAGTTCGTCCTCGATGATCAGTAGACGCATGGGTGGGCTCGGTGTGATGAAAGGGGGCGATTCTCGACCCTGTAGTGGCATCAGGGTCAAGGCGGAGGATGTTACGGCATGAGTAAGGGCGCGGGGCGCAGATAACGGATTTGTAATCCTGGTGTTATCTGGCTGTCTGTTCGGGCCCTATCGCCGGCAAGCCAGCTCCCACAGGTACTGCACAGTTTTCAAGACCTGTGGTGATCCTGTGGGAGCCAGCTCCCACAGGTACTGCACAGTTTTCAAGACTTGTGATGATCTTGTGGAAGCTGGCTTGCCGGCGATAGGGCCTGAACAGGCAAAACAAGGCCACATTGCAAGACTGTAATCCCCGCCTCACCTTGCCGTTAGCTGGCCCTCGCTAGGATGGCCCTGTCTGATCGGTTATCACGAGGCAACCACGATGAACCTGACCAAATACCTGCTGTTGGCCACCCTTGCCCTGGGCAGCGCCAGTGTTTACGCCGAGGGCGGTGCGGAACGTTCCAAACAATTCTGGCAAGCGTTCCGCGAAGACCAGCAGCGCCTGCACGACAACAAGCAACAGGCCGTTGCCGAGCGTGAGCGCAAGGTGCAGGAGAAGGCCCGCGAGTTGGCCAAGGACTGAGGTAACAGCACCTACGCCGTGACAGCTCCTCGGCGCAGGTGTATTCGGGCGCCCATCCGGGCGCCTTTTTTATTTGCGCGCCAGCAGGGTGGCGCGGCGTGGGGCCGGCAGGCCTTCGATGGTCTTGCTGTGGTCGTTCGGGTCGAGGAAGTCGCCCAGTGACTGGTAGCGCATCCACTCGGTGCTGCGCTGTTCCTCGACGCTGGTCACGCTTACGTCGACGCAACGCACGTCGCTGAAACCGGCACGGCGCAACCAGCGCTCCAGGGCCGGTACCGACGGCAGGTACCAGACGTTGCGCATCTGTGCATAGCGGTCCTCAGGTACCAGCACCTGGTTTTCGTCACCCTCGATCACCAGGGTTTCCAGCACCAGTTCACCGCCTTTGACCAGGCAGTCCTTGAGCGCCAGCAGGTGCTCGATGGGCGAGCGGCGATGGTAGAACACCCCCATGGAAAACACCGTGTCGAAACCTTCGAGGTTGGCCGGCAGGTCTTCCAGGGCGAATGGCAGGTGCCAGGCGGGCAGCTCTGGCAGGTATTGCTGAACGGCCTGGAACTGGCAGAAGAACAGCCAGTTGGGATCGACGCCAATCACCATGTCGGCGCCGGCACCGAGCATGCGCCACTGGTAGTAGCCGTTACCGCAGCCCACGTCGAGCACGCGCTTGCCCTTGAGGTCCAGGTGCGGGCCGACCCGGGACCATTTCCAGTCCGAACGCCATTCGGTGTCCACATGCACGCCGAACAGGTCGAATGGCCCTTTGCGCCAAGGGGACAGGCCCATCAGTGCCTGGCGCATCTGCGCGCGGGTGGCGTCGTCGCAATCGCAGTCCAGGCGCAGCCCGTTGACCAGGTCGATTTCGCTCGGATTCAGGGCGGGCAAGGCTTCCAGCGCACCGCGCCAGCGGTCGAGGTCACCGTGACCCTTCTCCAGCTTGGCTTCCAGTTGCGCTTGCAGGCCTTGCGACCAGGAAGCCAGGGGCGTGCCCGCCAGGCGGCGGACGAGGGGGGACAGATCGATCATGGCAGGGCAATCAAAGAGGCGAAATTAAGGCATTGGAACCAGGGCACCACCTTCGAGAAACCGGCTGCGCGCAGGCGCGCCTGGTGGGCTTCGAGGGTGTCGGGCCTCATCACGTTCTCGATGGCGCTGCGCTTCTGGGCAATTTCCAGTTCGCTGTAGCCATTGGCACGTTTGAAGTCCAGGTGCAGTTCATTGAGCAAGTCCTGCTGTTCATCATCGGCGAAGCGCAGTTTTTCCGAGAGGATCAGCGCACCACCGGGCAACAGTGCCTGGCGGATGCGGCCGAGCAGCTCCAGGCGCTGGTCGGGGGCGATGAATTGCAGGGTGAAATTCATCGCCACCACCGAGGCGGGCTCGAAGGGCAGGGCCAGGATGTCGGCTTCCAGCACCTGCACCGGCAGCAGTTCCTGGAACATCGAGTCCTGGGCGGTGAGGTACTGGCGGCAACGCTCGACCATCGCCGCGGAGTTGTCCACGGCGATTACCCGGCAGCCGTCACTGCGCACATGGCGGCGCAGCGATTGAGTAACGGCACCCAACGACGCACCCAGGTCGTACAGCGCGGTGTGCGGCTGGGCGAAGCGCGCGGCCAGCACGCCGAGGTTCTCGACAATGGTCGGGTAGCCCGGAACCGAGCGCTTGATCATGTCCGGGAACACACGCACCACATCTTCGTTGAAGACGAAGTCGGGCACTTGCTCCAAGGGCTGGGCGAAAAGGCGGTCGGGTTGTTTGCTCACGGCGGGCTCGATACAGGGTGAAACGGAGGCGCATTTTAGCCAAAGGCCGCGATTCTTGCCATGGCAGCGCTTCAGGGGCGGGCGCTGAAGGACCTCTGCGCCTGCCTGGTGGGTGTGCAGGTTGCCTATGAGCGAAGCTGCGGACCTTAGCGGACGATGATCTTGCAGTCGAAGGTTTGCACGGGGGCGATATCTGCGGCCCACGGCTGCTGGTACACCAGCACCAACTGACCATCGCCGGTATCGCTGGCCTGGTAGCGCCAGGTGGAGACACCGGCGCTGCCGACCACGTCTTCCTCCTCGGGAGCGCTATACACCTCCGGGCCAAGGCTGCGCAGTACGTTGGAGGCAGGTGCTTCGACGCGCCAGCGGTAGCCGGTGGACGGGTTGCTGGGCAAGCTCAGGATCAGCGCCTGGCCAACCTGCAGTCGCGTCGGGCATTCGCTTTCGGCGTCCAGTTCGACGGGTTGCGTGGGCTGTTGGGCGCAGGCGGAAATCAGGGCGAAGCTCAGGGGAACGAGCAGACGAGGGGCGGTCATGTTGGCTCCGGAGGCTGACGATGGCCTGAGGATAACCGATGATCAAGGAGATTTGTGTTGCCTGTGCCGGCCCCTTCGCGGGCTTGCCCGCTCCCACAGGTATTGCACAGTATTTGAAAACTGTGGTTTCCCTGTGGGAGCGGGCAAGCCCGCGAAGGGGCCGGAGCAGCTCAGAACAGGACTTTGGCCACGTCGGCGAAGCGCTTGGCGAAATGCACCGTCAGGCCTTCGCGCAGGTAGTCCGGCAGCTCCTCATAGTCCCCACGGTTAGGCTCCGGCAAGATCAGCTCGAAGATCTTCTGCCGCCGCGCCGCAATCACCTTCTCGCGCACACCGCCAATCGGCAGTACCTGCCCGGTCAGGGTCAGCTCGCCGGTCATGGCCACGCCCTTCTTCGGCGCCTGGTCTCGGGCCAGCGACAGCAGGGCGCTGGCCATGGTGATGCCGGCACTCGGGCCGTCCTTGGGCGTGGCGCCTTCGGGCACGTGCAGATGAATGAACGCTTCGTTGAAGAAGCCAGGATCACCACCAAACTGCTTGAGGTTGGAGCTGACGTAGCTGTAGGCGATTTCGGCCGACTCTTTCATCACATCACCCAGCTTGCCGGTCAGCTTGAAGCCGCGGTTGAGGGTGTGGATGCGGGTGGCTTCGATCGGCAGCGTGGCGCCGCCCATGCTGGTCCAGGCCAGGCCGGTGATCACGCCTTTGCCAGCCAGCACCTGCTCGCTGCGGAACACCGGCATGCCGAGCGCGGCTTCCAGCTCCTTGGTGCCGATCTTCAGTTTGGCCTCGGGGTTTTCCAGCAGCTTGACCACGGCCTTGCGCACCAGCTTGCCCAGTTGTTTCTCCAGCTGGCGTACCCCGGCTTCGCGGGCATAGCCTTCGATCACCGCGCGCAGGGCGCTGTCGCTGATACCGAGGCTGGTCTTGGCCACGCCGGCCTTTTCCAGCTGCTTGGGCCACAGGTGGCGCTTGGCGATGGCCAGTTTCTCTTCGGTGATGTAGCCGGACAGGCGGATCACTTCCATGCGGTCGAGCAATGGCCCGGGGATCGAATCCAGGGTGTTGGCGGTGCACACGAACAGCACCTTGGACAGGTCCAGGCGCAGGTCCAGGTAGTGGTCGAGGAAGTCGACGTTCTGCTCCGGGTCCAGGGTTTCCAGCAGCGCTGAAGCCGGGTCGCCCTGGTAGCTCTGGCCCATCTTGTCGATCTCGTCGAGCATGATCACAGGGTTCATCACCTCGACGTCCTTCAGGGCCTGCACCAGCTTGCCGGGCTGGGCGCCGATGTAGGTGCGGCGGTGGCCCTTGATCTCGGCCTCGTCCCGCATGCCGCCGACACTGAAGCGGTAGAACGGCCGGCCGAGCGATTCGGCGATGGATTTGCCGATGCTGGTCTTGCCTACCCCGGGCGGGCCCACCAGCAGCACGATCGAGCCGCTGATCTCGCCTTTCCAGGCGCCCACGGCAAGGAACTCGAGAATGCGCTCCTTGATGTCGTCGAGGCCGGCGTGGTGCTGGTCGAGGACCTTGCGTGCGTGCTTGAGGTCGAGCTTGTCCTTGCCGTACACGCCCCAGGGCAGGGCGGTGGCCCAGTCCAGGTAGTTGCGGGTGACGGCGTATTCGGGCGAGCCGGTTTCGAGGATGGCCAGCTTGCCCATCTCTTCGTCGATGCGCTTGCGTGCCTGGTCCGGCAGGGTCTTGCCTTCGAGGCGCTGCTCGAACTGCTCGAGGTCGGCGCTGCGGTCGTCCTTGGTCAGGCCCAGCTCCTGCTGGATGACCTTGAGCTGTTCCTTGAGGAAGAACTCGCGCTGGTGCTCGCCGATCTGCCGGTTGACCTCGGCCGAGATCTCGTTCTGCAGGCGCGCCACCTCGACTTCCTTGCGCAGCATCGGCAGGACCTTTTCCATGCGCTTGAGCATGGGTACGCAGTCGAGCACTTCCTGCAACTGGTTGCCGGTGGCCGAGGTGAGGGCGGCGGCGAAGTCGGTGAGCGGCGACGGGTCGTTGGGGCTGAAGCGGTTGAGGTAGTTCTTCAGCTCTTCGCTGTACAGCGGGTTGAGCGGCAGCAGCTCCTTGATCGCATTGATCAGCGCCATGCCGTAGGCCTTGACCTCGTCGGTCGGCTCGGCTGGCTGACGCGGGTATTCCACCTCGACGAGGTACGGCGGGCGGTGGTGCTTGAGCCAGGTACGGATGCGTACCCGAGTCAGGCCCTGGGCGACGAACTGCAGCTTGCCGTTTTCGCGGCTGGCGTGGTGCACCTTCACCAGCGTGCCGTACTGCGGCAGCGCCGAGGTGTCGAAGTGGCGGTGGTCTTCTGGCGGGGTATCCATGAAGAACAGGGCCAGGCTGTGGTCTGGCGACTTGGCCACCAGGTCGAGGGTTTCTGCCCAAGGGTCTTCATTGACGATGACCGGCAGCACCTGGGCCGGGAAGAACGGACGGTTGTGGATCGGAATCACATAGACCTTGTCCGGCAGCTGCTGGCCGGGCAGGGCGAGGGCGTGGCCGGTTTCGGCCTGGGGAGTGGTGTGTTCGACTTCGCTGTGTTCGTCGGGATGTTCCGGGAAATCCTGCTGGTCGCTCATGGGGCACCTGCGTGAATGACTATGGTGCTTAGATGGGGCGGGGG